>NZ_JBAPMI010000212.1:0-21932 GCF_049278535.1 Mycobacterium sp.
GGTGGCCTGGCAGGCCGCGCGCAGCGTGGCCCGATGGGACGGCGCCCGTGCCGACAACGGGCTGCGGCGCTGGCGCGCGGTCGCACGCGCCGCCGCACAGCAATCCCGCCGCGGGTATATCCCGTCGGTCGACGGCGTGCTGTCCACCCCGGCGTTGACCCAGCGGATTCGTGACGAGGTGGGGGCCGGCGGCATGGTGCTGGCACTGCATGAGGCGGCCGATGGACCGCTGACGGATCTGGATCTGGCGCAAGCGAAGTCGATCATGTTGGTGGTGGGACCCGAAGGTGGCATCGCGCCCGAGGAGCTGGCCGCGATCGCCGACGCCGGCGCCACCGCCGTGCGGCTGGGCCCGACCGTCCTGCGCACCTCGACTGCGGCGGCCATCGCATTGGGCGCGCTGGGCGTGTTGACGCCCCGGTGGGAATATCCCGGGCCCGGGTCGCACAGTGGCCAACCACTGGGTTCGCCAACCGACCGGCGGTAGACTTGAGAAACCAGCTGGCTACACCGCAGAAAGCAGGCATTAGAACCCACGTGACGCCCCGCGAAACCAACGCTGCTGGCCCGTCCACATCCTCGGTTCGCAGCAGCATCGACGTTCCGCCCGACCTCGTCATGGGCCTGCTTGGTTCCGCCGACGAGAACCTGCGCGCCCTCGAAGGCCTTCTGGCCGCAGACCTGCATGTGCGCGGAAACGCAGTGACGCTCTCCGGTGAGCCCGCCGACGTCGCGCTCGCCGAACGAGTGCTCTCCGAGTTGGTGGCGATCGTCGACGGCGGCCAGCCCCTGACCCCGGAGGGTGTGCGGCACAGCGTGGCGATGCTGGTCGGCGCCGGCAACGAATCGCCGGCCGAAGTATTGACGCTGGACATCTTGTCCCGTCGCGGCAAGACGATTCGGCCCAAGACGCTCAACCAGAAGCGCTACGTCGACGCCATCGACGCCCACACCATCGTGTTCGGGATCGGCCCGGCCGGTACCGGCAAGACCTACCTGGCGATGGCCAAGGCGGTCAACGCGCTGCAGACCAAGCAGGTCACCCGCATCATCCTGACCCGACCGGCGGTGGAAGCCGGTGAGCGGCTTGGCTTTCTGCCGGGCACGCTGAGCGAGAAGATCGACCCCTACCTTCGGCCGCTCTACGACGCGCTGCACGACATGATGGATCCCGAACTGATCCCGAAGCTGATGGCGTCCGGTGTGATCGAGGTTGCGCCGCTGGCCTATATGCGCGGTCGCACGTTGAATGACGCGTTCATCATCCTCGACGAAGCCCAGAACACCACCGCCGAGCAGATGAAGATGTTCCTGACTCGGTTGGGATTCGGCTCCAAAGTCGTTGTTACCGGCGATGTTACGCAGGTCGACCTGCCAGGGCCGGGGAAATCGGGTCTGCGCGCCGCGGTCGACATCCTGGACGGTATCGAGGACATTCACATCGCGGAGCTGACCAGTGCCGACGTGGTCCGCCATCGGCTGGTCGCCGAAATCGTCGACGCCTACGCACGCTACGAGGAGCCCGGTCTGACGATGAACCGGGCTGCGCGACGGGGCCCGAGCGCCCGCAGCCGCCGGTGAGCGCGTCGTGACTATCGAAGTCGCCAACGAATCCGGAATCGACGTTTCCGAATCCGAATTGGTCAGCGTCGCAAGGTTCGTCATCACGCAGATGGACGTCAACCCGGCCGCCGAGCTGTCAATGGTGCTGTTGGACACCGCGGCGATGGCCGACCTGCACATGCGCTGGATGGACCTACCCGGGCCGACGGATGTGATGAGCTTCCCGATGGACGAGCTCGAGCCGGGCGGCCGGCCCGACGCACCTGAGCCGGGACCGGCGATGCTCGGCGACATCGTGTTGTGCCCCGAGTTTGCCGCGGAGCAGGCCGCAGCCGCCGGTCATTCACTGGGGCATGAGCTGGCGCTTTTGACCATTCACGGCGTCCTGCATCTGCTCGGCTACGACCACGCCGAGCCGGGCGAAGAGAAGGAGATGTTCGCGTTGCAGGGCCGCCTGCTCGAGGAATGGGTCGCCGACCAAGTCGAGTTCTACCGTCAGCAACGCCAGCACGAGCGAGACCAGCGGTTGCTGGACAAATCAAGGCATTTCGACAATTGAACAACTCGCCTTCGCTGCTCGGTGCGATCGTTCTGATCTGCCTGGGCAGTCTGTTCGCGGCCATCGACGCGGCAATCAGCACGGTGTCGCTGGCGCGGGTGCAGGAGCTGATTCGCGACGAGCGGCCGGGTGCGGTGCGTCTGATCAAAGTGATGACCGACCGGCCCCGCCACATCAATCAGGTTGTGCTGTTGCGGATCGTCTGCGAGATCAGCGCGACGGTGCTGCTTGCCCAGTTTTTCTACCGGGCGGTGAGCCGCGAGTGGGGGCTGTTCATCGCCGCCGCCGTGATGGTTGTGGTCAGCTTCGTCGTGATCGGCGTCGGTCCGCGGACGCTCGGCCGCCAGAACGCCTACTCCATTGCCCTGGTGTCAGCGCTACCGCTGCAACTGATTTCGGTGTTGCTGGCCCCGATCAGCCGAGTCCTGGTGGTGCTGGGGAACATGCTGACGCCCGGTCGCGGGTTCCGCAACGGGCCGTTCGCATCCGAGATCGAGTTGCGTGAAGTCGTCGACCTAGCGCAGCAACGAGGTGTCGTCGCTGCCGACGAGCGACGAATGATCCAGTCGGTCTTCGAGCTCGGCGATACTCCGGCCCGCGAGGTGATGGTGCCCCGCACCGAGATGATCTGGATCGAAAGCGACAAGCCCACAGCCGCGGCCACCACACTGGCTGTGCGCAGTGGACATTCCCGCATTCCGGTCATCGGCGAGAACGTCGACGACATCCTCGGCGTGGTGTACCTGAAAGACTGTGTGCAGCAGACGTATTACTCGTCGGCGGGTGGTCGCGACACCACGGTGGCCGACGTGATGCGCCCGGCGGTGTTCGTGCCGGACTCCAAACCGCTCGACGCGCTGCTGCGGGAAATGCAGCGCGACCGCAACCACATGACGTTGTTGGTCGACGAATACGGCGCGATCGCCGGCTTGGTGACGATCGAGGATGTGCTGGAAGAGATCGTCGGAGAAATCGCCGACGAGTACGATGCCGCCGAGGTTGCACCAGTGGAAGATCTGGGCGACAACCGCTTCCGGGTGTCGGCGCGACTGCCGATCGAAGACGTCGGGGAGCTCTACGGTCTCGAGTTCGAAGAGGATCTCGACGTAGACACGGTGGGCGGGCTGCTGGCTTTGGAGCTGGGCCGTGTGCCGCTGCCCGGCTCCGAGGTCGTGTCGCACGGCCTGCGGCTGCACGCCGAGGGTGGGCCCGACCATCGAGGGCGGGTCCGCGTCGGCACCGTACTGCTGAGTCGCTCGGAAGCGGTGAGCGCCGAGAATGAATGAATTCCATTCCGGCTTCGTCTGTTTCGTCGGGCGGCCCAACACCGGGAAATCCACCCTGACCAACGCGCTGGTCGGCTCGAAGGTGGCGATCACGTCGAATCGTCCGCAAACCACCCGGCACACGATTCGTGGCATCGTGCACCGCGACGACTTCCAGATCATTCTGGTCGACACCCCGGGGCTGCATCGACCGCGCACCTTGCTGGGTAAGCGGCTCAACGACTTGGTCCGCGACACCTACACCGAAGTCGACGCCATCGGCTTGTGCATCCCAGCTGACGAGGCGATCGGGCCGGGGGACAAGTGGATCGTCGAGCAGATCCGATCCACCGCCCCCAGAACGACTTTGATTGCCGTCGTCACCAAGATCGACAAGGTATCCAAGGACCAACTGGCTGCGCAGCTTGTCGCGGCGAGCGAGTTGGTCGGCAATTCCGCGGAGATCGTGCCGGTCTCGGCAACTACCGGAGAGCAAGTCGACCTGTTGATCGGCGTGCTGGCCGCTGCGCTGCCGCCCGGGCCGCCGTACTACCCCGACGGTGAGCTGACCGATGAACCCGAGGAAGTTCTGATGGCGGAGTTCATCCGGGAAGCCGCACTGGAAGGCGTGCGCGACGAGTTGCCGCACTCGCTGGCGGTGGTGATCGACGAGGTGAATCCGCGCGAGGGTCGTGACGACCTGATCGACGTGCACGCCCTGCTGTACGTCGAGCGCGACAGCCAGAAGGGCATTGTGATCGGCAAGGGCGGCGCGCGGCTGCGTGAGGTGGGCACCGCAGCACGCGGTCAGATCGAGAAGCTGCTGGGCACCAAGGTGTATCTCGACCTACGGGTCAAGGTCGCCAAGAACTGGCAGCGTGACCCTAAACAGCTTGGCAGGCTTGGCTTTTGATCTAGCTGCTTAGCGCTTCGGTGTCGCTGTTCCACCACACGGTTGGTTGTTTGGCGGCCCAGCCGCCGAGCGCTTCCAGCTCGGCGGCCAGCGAGACCAGCAGTGGTTCGCTGTTGGCCGGTCCCATCAGCTGCACGCCGATCGGCAAGCCTTCGGAAGTGAAGCCCGCCGGGACGTTGATCGATGGCCACCCCAACACGTTCCACGGCCAGGTCACCGGGCAGGCAGCGATCATCTCGCGATCGGTGCCCATCCCGCTGAGCCGGTCGAAGGCATGCGCCAGTGGTGGAGGCAGCGCGGTCGTCGGCGCGAGCACGACGTCCACGATGCGGAAGATCGAGCCCACCCGACGCTGGTCGGCGGCTTCATGCGCACGCGCGGAGCGCAATATCTGTTCCGAGAGCACCCGACCGATCCGCATGTTGGACAGCGTCCGATGGTCGAACTCCACTCCGTCACCCAACCGCTCGGCCCAGTCCAGCAGCCCGGACGTGGACCGCGACAGGAAATTCCACGACAGCCGCAGGCCGTAGTCGGGATTACCCGAGACCACGTTGTGGCCGAGCAGTCGAAGCTGGTCGCCCACCGATTCCAGCGCCGCCCTGATCTCCGGATCCAGGCGCGCTCTGAACGCGGTGAACGGAAATCCCGTCGACAGTGCGATGCGCAGCGGGCCGGGCGCGATGCCGACATGGTCGGACACCGTCACCGGCCGCGGCTTGTGCAGATCGCCCTCGACGTTGCCGGACGCTGCGTCGAGCACCAGCGCCGCGTCGGCGACGGTGCGGGCCAGCACGCCGTTGACCGTGATGCCGTTGAACGCCTCGCGCAGCGGCCACGTCGAGATGCGGCCTCGCTGGGGCTTGATCCCGACCAAATGGGTCCACGCCGCCGGGATGCGGACGCTGCCGGCGCCGTCGGAGCCGATCGCCGCGGTGACCAGGCCGGCGGCCACCGCGGCCGCGCTGCCGCCGGAGGATCCGCCCGGTGTGTGCCGACGTGACCAGGGGTTGCGGGTGTGGCCGAAGCCGGGTCCGCTGGTGAACGGCCATTGACCCAGTTCGCAGGTGTTGGTCTTGCCGACGATCACGGCTCCGGCGGCCTTGAGTCGGCGTACCACCTCGGCGTCCTGGTTGGCCGGCTGGACATGTCCGGACGTGCCAAAGGCGGTTGGTTGCCCGGCGACGTCGACGTCGTCTTTGACCGCGATCGGCACACCCAGCAGCGGTGCCTGGTCTCCGGCGGCGCGTCGCCGGTCGGCCTCGGCGGCATCGGCCAGCGCGGTCGCGGTGAGCACCACGCGGAAGGCGTTCAACGTCGACTGGCTGAGGCCGATGGCGTGCAGTGAGCGGCGTACCAGGTCGTCAGAGGTCACCTCTCCGCTGGCCAACTGGTAAAGCTGGTCGGTCAACGTCGGAAAGCGGCGATCTGCTGAGTTACTCATCGGTATCGACATTATCGGCGCGTGCGCGGGGCGCCGTCGCAACCTGGTGACAAACTGATATCTATGCGGCTGTACCGGGATCGTGCGGTGGTGCTGCGCCAACACAAGCTCGGCGAAGCCGACCGGATTGTCACCTTGCTAACCCGCGACCACGGGCTGGTCCGCGCGGTGGCCAAGGGTGTGCGCCGGACCCGCAGCAAGTTCGGCGCCCGACTGGAGCCGTTCGCGCATATCGACGTACAGCTGCACCCGGGCCGCAACCTGGACATCGTCACGCAGGTCGTCTCGCTGGACGCGTTCGCCACCGACATCGTCAGCGACTACGGCCGCTACACCAGCGCGTGCGCGATGCTGGAAACCGCCGAGCGCCTCGCCGGCGAGGAGCGGGCACCGGCCCCGGAATTGCATCGACTCACCGTTAGCGCGCTGCGGGCGGTGGCGGACGGCAGCCGACCCCGTGAGCTGGTGCTCGATGCGTATCTGCTGCGTGCGATGAGCATCGCCGGGTGGGCCCCGGCGCTGACCGAATGCGCCCGTTGCGCCACGCCGGGCCCGCACCGGGCATTTCACGTCGCCGCGGGTGGCAGTGTCTGCAGCTACTGCCGCCCTGCCGGTGCGACGACACCGCCGCTGGGTGTGCTGGATCTGATGTCAGCGCTGCGCGAGGGCGATTGGGAGGCCGCGGAGGGCGCGCCGCAGTCGGCCCGCAGCCACGTCAGCGGATTGGTGGCCGCTCACCTGCAGTGGCATCTGGAGCGCCAGCTGCGAACGCTGCCGTTGGTCGAGCGGATACGGCGGGTGGATGTGATCGATCAGAGCCTCCTGGACCGTCGCATAGCTCTGGTCAGGCAGGATGTGGCCCATGGAGACGAGCCGGGTGAGCCGCTCAGAGCGGAGGGCTGAGCGCAAGCGGAAGTCCGACTTCCCCCAGCTCGCTCCGGCGCCCGACGACTATCCGGTCTTCCCCGACACCTCGACGTGGCCGGTGGTGTTCCCGGCGTTGCCGCCTTCACCCGACGGCGGCCCCCGCCGCCCGCCGCAGCACATCTCGAAGGCGCCCGCACCCCGGATCCCGGCGGAGCAGCTGCCCAACCACGTCGCCATCGTGATGGACGGCAACGGTCGCTGGGCCACGCAGCGCGGGCTGACCCGCGTCGAAGGCCACAAGATGGGCGAGGCGGTCGTCATTGATATCGTCTGCGGCGCAATAGAAGTCGGCATCAAATGGCTCAGCCTGTACGCGTTCTCCACCGAGAACTGGAAGCGGTCGGCCGACGAAGTCAGGTTCCTGATGGGGTTCAACCGCGACGTGGTGCGCCGACGTCGGGTGAGCCTCAACGAGATGGGCGTAAAAATACGTTGGGTGGGTTCGCGCCCGCGGCTGTGGCGTAGCGTCATCAATGAGTTGGCGATCGCAGAGGACATGACCCTGAACAACGACGTGATCACGGTGAACTATTGCGTCAACTACGGCGGCCGTACCGAAATCGCCGAAGCAGCAAGGGATATCGCCCGCGAGGCTGCCGAGGGCAAGCTGAATCCCGAGCGGGTCACCGAGGCGACCGTCGCCCGGCACCTGCATCGCCCCGATATTCCCGATGTGGATCTGTTGCTGCGGACCTCCGGTGAGCAGCGGACCAGTAACTTCATGCTGTGGCAAGCGGCCTACGCCGAGTTCATATTTCAGGACACACTGTGGCCCGACTACGACCGCCGCCGCCTGTGGGCGGCCTGCGAAGAATACGCGTTGCGCCATCGACGGTTCGGGACGGCGTGATGCCTTCGTTGCAGGAGCGGCTGCTCACCGTGCTTTCTCAGGTGCTGCCCGTCGAGGAGGAATCCGACGGAGCACTGACCGTGCATCACGACGGCACGATCGCATCGTTGCGGGTGGTGCCGATCAACGAGGATCTCGACCTGGTGTCGCTGACGCAGATGGTGGTGTGGGACCTGTTGCTGACGAAGAAGATTCGCGACAGCGTGGTCGAGCAGTCGCGTTCCTCTCTGCTGGGCTCGGTAACACTGGTCGAGAAGGCCGCCGATGGGTCGGGCAAGCGCAATTCCGGCAAGGCCGCAGACGTGGTGTTGCGCTACAACTTTCCGGGCAATGGTCTCAACGACGAGGCGCTGCGGACGCTGGCGCTGATGGTTCTCGACAAAGGTGCTGAAATCCGGCGCGCGGTAATGGCATAGCGCCGCGTCAGCGACGGCAGTCCGAGCAGGTGCCGTAGATCTCGATGGTGTGGCTGACATCGGAGAAGCCGTGCTCGGTCGCGACTTCGGCCGCCCACGCTTCGACCTCGCGATCGCCCACCTCGACGGTCGACCCGCAGCTGCGGCACACCAGGTGGTGGTGATGGTGCTCGGAGCAGCGTCGATACACCGATTCACCGGTGTCGTTGCGCAGCGTGTCGAGCATGCCCGCGCTGGCCATCGACTGCAGCGTGCGGTACACGGTGGTCAAGCCGATGTTCTCGCCACGTTGCCGCAGTTCGTCGTGCAGCTCCTGTGCCGAGCGGAAATCGTCCAGGGTGTCCAGCAGGCTGGCGATCGCCGCCCGCTGCCGAGTGGACCGAACGCCTGCTTTGGTCTCACCGGCCGCCGCGCTCATCGGCGCCGCTCCTCAGCATCGCTGCGCTCTGCATCGTCGTCGGCGCGGCTCATGGCTTGTCTTCGCCGGCGTGTGCGACGGCGTCGACCACGATGTGCGCCAAGTGATGATCGGCCAGCCGGTAGAGCACCTCGCGTCCCGACCGTTCCCCGGCGACCACGCCCGCGGCCTTGAGGATCTTCAGGTGCTGGCTGACCAGCGGCTGCGGCACGCCGAGCGCGTCGACCAGCTCATGCACGCAGCGCTGAGACACGTTCAGCTGCAGCACAATCGCGATCCGTACCGGCGCGGCCAGTGCACGCAGCAGCTCGCCGGCCGCGTCGAGGATCTCCCGCGGCGGCGGCGGCGGGAGTTCCGCGGAGTTGCCGTGTTGGTGCTCGCCGACCAGTTCATCACCGTCAGCTGCGGTGGGGGATGAGAGCGTCATGCTGCTTCCACTGTCACATGCACAACCACGCATGTCAAAGAGCGACGGGCGGATCGCTACGATGACGGATCGTCCGCGTTTCACAACAACAGGAGTCCTCACCTCGTGGCGTCCGTCATCGACACCGTCGTCAACCTCGCCAAACGGCGTGGCCTGGTCTATCCCGCCGGCGAGATCTACGGCGGCACCAAGTCGGCGTGGGACTACGGGCCTCTGGGCGTTGAGCTCAAAGAGAACATCAAGCGGCAGTGGTGGCGTTCGGTCGTGACCGGCCGCGACGATGTGGTCGGCCTGGACTCCTCGATCATCCTGCCGCGCGAGGTGTGGGTGGCCTCGGGCCACGTCGAGGTCTTCAACGATCCGCTGGTCGAGTGTCTGAACTGCCACAAGCGGCACCGGCAGGACCACATGCAGGAGGCATACGCCCTCAAGAAGGGCGGAGATCCGGACGACGTGCCGATGAGCGAGATCGTCTGCCCCGACTGCGGTACCAAGGGCCAGTGGACCGAGCCGCGCGAATTCAACATGATGCTCAAGACCTACCTCGGCCCGATCGAGACCGAGGAGGGACTGCACTATCTGCGGCCCGAGACCGCGCAGGGCATCTTCGTCAACTTCGCCAACGTGGTGACGACCGCGCGCCGCAAGCCGCCGTTCGGCATCGGCCAGATCGGCAAGAGCTTCCGCAACGAAATCACACCGGGCAACTTCATCTTCCGCACCCGCGAGTTCGAGCAGATGGAGATGGAGTTCTTCGTCGAGCCGTCGACCGCCAAGGAATGGCACCAGTACTGGATCGACACCCGACAGCAGTGGTACATCGATCTCGGCATCAAACCGGAGAACTTGCGCCTGTACGAACACCCCAAAGACAAGCTCTCGCATTACTCCGACCGCACAGTCGATATCGAGTACAAATTCGGCTTCTCTGGCAATCCGTGGGGTGAGCTCGAAGGGGTAGCCAACCGCACCGACTTCGACCTGTCCACGCACGCAAAGCATTCCGGTGTCGACCTGTCGTTCTATGACCAGGCCAACGACACCCGCTACACGCCGTACGTGATCGAGCCGGCGGCAGGTCTGACCCGCTCGTTCATGGCCTTTCTGATCGACGCCTATTCCGAGGACGAAGCGCCCAACGCCAAGGGCGGCGTGGACAAGCGGACTGTGTTGCGGCTGGACCCGCGGCTGGCGCCGGTGAAGGCGGCTGTTCTGCCGTTGTCGCGGCATGCCGACCTGAGCCCCAAAGCCCGCGACCTGGCCGCCGAATTGCGCAATTACTGGAACGTCGACTTCGACGACGCCAGCGCGATCGGACGGCGTTACCGGCGTCAAGACGAGATCGGCACACCCTACTGCGTGACAGTGGACTTCGACTCGCTCGACGACCACGCCGTGACGATCCGTGAACGGGACGCGATGTCGCAGGAGCGGGTGGCGATCGACGCGGTGTCCGATTATCTGGGTTCGCGGCTGCGGGGTTGCTAGCCGACCCGACCGGTTTGATGCAAACTTGCCTCAAATATTTTCGCGAATCCCTCGCCTATTGATCACATGATCAATATCATGAGAACGTCGACGCGGCGGCTCACTAGGGCGTGGTGAGCTGCCGCGTCCACCATTTTAGGGGTAGCGCCGTGCCATCAGAACCGACCGCCGCCGCCCATGAACCCACCGTCGGATGAGCCGGAGCCACCGAACGACGTGGGGCCCCAGCCGCCACCGAAGCCACCGCCACCGAAGCCGCCACGCATGGCGTCGCCGAGGATGTCGCCGATGATGATTCCGCCCATCATCGCGCCGGTGTGATCGCCGCTGCCGTAGCGGGCGGTGTACGCGCGCTGCGCGGATTGGACGTCGGCCTCGGCCAGCGACTGGGCCTCAGCGGCCAGCGACGCGGCGCAGTTGGCGTAGGTGATCGCCTCGTTGAGGTCGGTCGCCTTTTTGTCCTGCGCCGCCTCGATCTGCCGACCCGCCTCAGACAGTCGCGTCCGCGCCTCGGGCCCGATGCTGCCTCGGCGGTTGTCGATGTACTCGGATACGGCGTGCACCCGCGACTGCGCGGTGAACAACGCCTGCTCCAGTGTCCGGGTGAGTCGCTCGGCGGCCGCCTGTTCTTCGGCGACGGTGGCCAGCAGCCGATTCAGATCGGCGCTGGCGTTGGCCAATGCGGTGAACGAGGCGAGCGGATCGGCCGAACCGCTGCTGCGGGTGTCGTCGAGCGAGCGGGCGGCCGCGGTCCGGGCGCTGGCCAGATCGCGCAGATGCGGTGCCTTGGAGCGTTGCGCGCCCTGCAGCGCGCCGTCAGCGTGCTGGATACCGGACTGGATGTCGGCGATCAGCGACGGCAGCGTGGCGACCGCGTGCCGAATGTCGTTGGCGGCGCTGTCCACGGCGTCGAGCAACGAGCGCGCTTGTCCCAGCGACGATTCCGCGGCGTGTACCGCGTCGACGAGACCGCTCTGTTCGCCGCTGACCGGCCGGGCGGCCAGATCGCGCGCCTGGCTGAGGTTCTGTTCTGCGAAGGCCAGCCGGTCCTTGGCGGTCGTGACGTTGGTCGACACCGAAGCCAATGCGGCAGAGTTGAACTCGCTGTGCAGCTCGGTCATGCGTTGTTCAGCCGGTTCGATGCGCGCGGTCAGCTCGACGACCTGTTGGGTCAGGGCGTCCAGCCGCGCCGGCGCGTTGACCACCAGATCGCGCATCTCCTCGAACGCCTCCCGCTGCGACTCCAGCTCGACATCGGCCCGCGCGGCGGAAACGATCACCTGGGTCAGCAGATCGCGGCGCTGCTGCCGGGTCTCCGGTATTGCGTCGTCGAGTTGTTGACGCACCGTGAATGCCTGGGCCAGAGCCGCTTTGGCGTTGTCGACTGCACGGGTGAACGGCTCGGTTCGCTTTTCGCCGAACTCCTCGACGGTCAGCGCCAGCTCGTTGGCGCTGGTGCGTACGGCGTTGTCGACGTCGACGACCTTCCACCGCGACAGGTCATCAAGCGCGCCCAGCGACAACCCCGCCAACGCATCGGGGTCGGTGGCATCGACTTGCTTGGCTGCGGCCAGCTCGGCGGCGCGCCGCCGGCGGCGCCGGTAACGCATGAACACGTACAGAGCCAGCGCCGCGACCAGAATCACGCCCAGCCCAATCAGCAGCGGCGCGCTGCTTGCCGGCTGCTGGCCCCGGTCCAGCCCGTTGGCCGCCGCGACCGCCGCGCCGCCCCAATCGCCGCGGCGCAGCGCGGGTTCGATCTGGTTGCGTCGCAGATCGTCGACCTGACTGCCGCTGATTGTCTGCACTCGGTGCGGAACCAGGAATGCGTAGGAATGGTCGACGGTGGCCACGGCGAGTATCGCGTCGAAATCGCCCAGATCGCTGGCGGCGCGGGTGTTCTCCGCCCAGCTCACCGCCGGTTGTCCGGCGAAGTCGTCGACGAAGACCACCCACAACTGGATGCGTCGGTCGGAGTACAGCTTGCCGGTGGCCGCCTGAATCGCCGCGCGGCTGGAGCCATTCAGTGCTCCGGCGTTGTCGGTGAGGTAGCCGGACAGCCGGAACGGCGGCTGCGCGGCGGCCGACGGCGCCACCAGGAGGGCAGTGATCAGCATCGCCATGAACACGGCGACCGAGCGGAGGGTGCTCATGTTCGACAATCTAGCCCGGCGACGACCCGGGTCCGACGGCAATCCATCTAGTGCACTGCGCGGCGCCGGCTCTGGCTGCTGGCAGACTGTGCGTCGATGACTCAGCGAGACCCCTACGACGATTTCGACCGCGAGCGGGTGGTGGTCGAGGCGCCGAAGACCGCGGGCTTGCCGGGCAGCGAAGGTCAGCGCCGCACCGACTTCGCCCGGGATCGCGCAAGGGTTTTGCACAGTGCCGCGTTGCGCCGACTCGCAGACAAGACACAGGTCGTCGGACCGCGGGAGGGGGACACCCCGCGTACCCGCCTTACGCATTCGCTGGAGGTCGCCCAGATCGGGCGGGGGATGGCGAACGGATTGGGCTGCGATCCCGACCTCGTGGACATGGCCGGTTTGGCCCACGACATCGGGCATCCGCCCTATGGGCACAACGGCGAGCAGGCGCTCGACCAGGTGGCGGCGGCGCACGGCGGCTTCGAGGGAAATGCGCAGAACTTTCGGATTCTGACCAGCCTGGAGCCCAAAGTCCTTGACCGGCAAGGGCATAGCGTCGGACTGAATTTGACGCGCGCTGGCCTGGATGCGGTTACCAAGTACCCATGGTCGCGAGATCCGCATAGGCGCAAGTTCGGCTTCTACGACGTCGACCACGACGCCGCCGCGTGGATGCGCGATCGCGCATCGGCCGATCGGCCCTGCCTGGAAGCCCAGGTGATGGACTGGGCCGACGATGTCGCCTACTCCGTGCACGACGTGGAGGACGGTGTTGTTTCCGGGCGGATCGACCTTCGCGTGCTCGCCGACGATGACGAGGCCGCCGCGCTGGCCAAACTCGGCGAGCGCGACTTCGCCGGAATCCGTGCCGACCACCTGGCCGCGGCCGCGCATCGGCTGGCGGGGCTCCCGGCGGTCGCCGCCGTCGGCAAGTACGACGCCACACTGTCAGCCGCGGTGTCGCTCAAACGAATGACCAGCGAACTGGTGGGTCGGTTTGCTTCGGCGGCGATCGCGGCCACCCGCGCGGACGCCGGCCCCGGGCCGCTGGCCCGCTACCAGGCCATCCTTTCCGTGCCGGAGGTCGTGCGCGCCGAGGTTGCCCTGCTCAAGACGCTGGCGTTGCAATTCATCATGTCCGACCCGCGGCACCAGGAAATCCAGGCCCGGCAACGAGAACGAATCCATCGGGTCGCCGACGCGCTGCTGGCCGCGGCGCCCAACACCCTTGACCCGATCTTCGTCCCGGCTTTCAACGCCGCCGCCGACGACGGCGGGCGGTTGCGGGTGGTTGTCGACCAGATTGCCTCCTGCACCGAGGGACGACTGGAACGCCTCGAGACCACCCAGGGGTGAGCTGCCGGGGCCTGCGTGCGTGGCTTCTTCACCCTTCGCTGCGCTTCGGGCATCGTCGACGGCGTCGCCTGATTGTCCCGCTCCTCCTCCCTTCGCTGCGCTTCGGGCATCGTCGACGGGACGGAGCCCTAGACTGAGCCGATGGCCGGCCGTATCTCCGATCGCGATATCGCCGCCATCCGCGAACGGGTCCGCATCGAGGACGTCGTGTGCGACTATGTCCAACTTCGCAGGGCGGGCGCGGATTCGATGAAGGGCCTGTGCCCGTTTCACGATGAGAAGTCGCCCTCGTTTCACGTGCGGCCCAACCACGGCCACTTCCACTGCTTCGGTTGCGGTGAAGGCGGTGACGTGTATGCCTTCGTGCAGAAGATCGAACACGTCAGCTTCGTGGAGGCCGTCGAGCTGCTGGCCGACCGGATCGGGCACACGATCAGCTACACCGGAGCCGCGGCCACCAGCGTGCAACGCGACCGGGGGAGTCGCAGCCGGCTGATCGCCGCCAACGCCGAGGCGCAGGCGTTCTACGCGGCGGCGCTGGAGTCACCGGAGGCTCAGCCGGCGCGGAAATATCTGACCGAGCGGAATTTCGACGGCGACGCCGCACGGCACTTCGGCTGCGGCTTCGCGCCGTCGGGCTGGGATTCACTGACAAAACACCTGCTGCGCAAGGGCTTTGAGTTCAAGGAGCTCGAAGCCGCCGGCGTGTCGCGAGAGGGCCGCCGCGGCCCGATGGATCGATTCCATCGCAGGCTGCTCTGGCCGATCCGGTCGTCGGCCGGTGAGGTGATCGGGTTCGGCGCGCGACGGCTGTTCGACGACGATCCGATGGAAGCCAAGTATGTCAACACACCAGAGACGTTGCTGTACAAGAAGTCGTCGGTGTTGTTCGGTATCGACCTCGCCAAGCGCGACATCGCCAAAGGGCATCAGGCCGTTGTGGTCGAGGGCTACACCGATGTGATGGCGATGCATCTGGCCGGGGTGACGACCGCCGTGGCATCCTGCGGCACCGCGTTCGGCGACGAACACCTGGCGATGCTGCGCCGACTAATGATGGACGACAACTTCTTTCGCGGCGAGCTGATCTACGTGTTCGACGGGGACGAGGCCGGCCGCGCAGCTGCCCTGAAGGCGTTCTCCGGCGAGCAACATCTCGCCGGCCAGTCGTTCGTCGCGGTCGCGGCGGACGGCATGGACCCCTGCGATCTGCGACTGGCGTCCGGTGACGGCGCGCTGCGGGATCTGGTGGCACGCCGAACTCCGTTGTTCGAGTTCGCCATTCGCACGACGCTGAACGATATCGATTTGGACAACGCCGAAGGCCGGGTGTCGGCGCTGCGCCGATGCGTGCCGATCGTCGCCCAGATCAAGGACCCGACCCTGCGCGATGAGTACGCGCGGCAACTGGCGGGCTGGGTCGGCTGGTCGGACGTCGCGCAAGTCATCGGCCGGGTGCGCGAAGAAGCCAAAAACCCTACGGCACAAGGCCGAGGCAGGCCCCGTCGTCCGGTCGCCACGCAGGCCGACCCCGCCGGGCGGGGTCCGGTCGTGCCGCGGCCCGACCCCAAGGACCCGACGCTGTGGCCGCAACGTGAGGCGCTCAAGTCGGCACTGCAATACCCGGCCCTGGCCGGCCCGGTGTTCGACGCGCTGACCGTCGAAAGCTTCACTCACCCCGGGTACGCCGCAGTATGCACGGCGATCGAAGCGGCCGGTGGGACCGCGACCGGCGTCGGCGGGGCGGAATGGCTCGATGCGGTAAAACAAAAGGCGCCGTCGCCCGCGGCCGCGGGGTTGATCAGCGAGCTCGGCGTCGAGGGCGTCCGGGTCGAGGACGACGAGAAGCTGCCGCGCTATATCGCCGGTGTGCTGGCCCGTCTGCAGGAGGTCTGGGTCGGCAGGCAGATCGCGGACGTCAAGTCCAAGTTGCAGCGGATGTCGCCGGTGGAGCAGGGCGACGAGTACCACGCGCTGTTCGGCGATCTGGTTGCGATGGAGGCTTACCGGCGCAGCTTGCTGGAGCAGGCCAGCGGCGACGATCTCACCGCCTGAGGCCCGCCGCTCACGGCGCAGTGTGTGGCCGTTGCCGATCGACCACACTGGTCGTGTCGTCGATCTCGGTCAGCGTGACCATCCGCGCGTCCGGTGAGACGCGGTTGGCGACCTTGCGCCGTCCCGCTTCGATCATCGACTTCGCGGCGGGGCTGCTGGTCAGCGCGCGGTAGGTGCCGACGATCTGCTCGTAGCGGCGTCGTCCGGCCTTTGTGCCCAGCACATAGCCCAGTCCCAGCACGACGACGTATCGGATCAAGACGGTCCCTTCCGAGGTTTGGTGGGTGTGCGTCCATCCTGCCCCATGCCAACGGTTCGGTGCCCCCCGGCGGGCGATCGGTCTGGTTGGGTGTGCGCACGCCGGTACGCTAGAGTCATCCAGCGATCCGCGCCCATGTGCCGCGGACACCAAGCAGTCCCCTGTAGCTCAATTGGCAGAGCATTCGGCTGTTAACCGAAGGGTTGGTGGTTCGAGTCCACCCGGGGGAGCAAAGCTCTAACGGCCCATCCCGCCGAAACCCCCGCCGCCGAACGGCGAATTACTCTTGGTCGGCGTGCTCGACTTGTTCAAGTAGTCCGGACAGTAGGCGCTCGATGCCAGGGCCGCGAATTTCATCGCACCGCCGGAGTTCAATCCAGGGTTGAGCATGCTCAACTTGTCGACGACGTCCTTTTCTGAGGTGCCGGCATTCATCAGGTCGCAGGCCATCCGGCCGGCCGCGATCGCGCTCGAGCCGTTGCTATAGGTCATACCGGCTTTGTTCAGCGAGTCGAGAAAGGTCGCGTCCGCAGCCGGATTGTCCGGCACGCTCGGTGGGGGCGGGTCGGCCAGCGCCGGCACGGCCACGCCCACCGCAACGGCGAGGCCGGCAAAGGCAAGAAACAGTCGCATCGACACATTGTCGGCCAGATCAGCCCGATTGTCCTGTTAAGAACCTGGCAGGGCGCTCGGCGCCGGGGTTGGATGGAGCATGTGACACGAGTCGAGTCGCGATCTGAGCCCACCGCGGAAAGGTCAATCGCCTGGGCGGACGGCGCACTGTTGGCCATCGACCAGCGCCTGCTGCCGGGCGAGCTGCGGTGGCTGCGAATCACCACCGTCGACGAGGTCATCGAGGCGATCAAGACCCTGGCCATCCGGGGTGCGCCCGCACTGGGGGTGGCCGGCGCCTTCGGTGTGGCGCTGGCGGCGTTCACCCACACCGGCGATACCGACAAGACGGTTTTGGAAGCGGCGCGAATCGCATCGGCCCGGCCCACCGCGGTGAACCTGGCCTGGGGCGTGCGGCGAGCCCTGGCCGCGTTGCCCGCGGGCCCGGACGCCGTGCTCGCCGAAGCCGAGCAGATGCTGGCCGAGGACGCGCGGGTCAACCGGATACTTGCCACCCAGGCGGCTGATCTGGTGCTCCGGCTGTGCGGGGATCGGCCGCTGCGCGTGCTCACGCACTGCAACACCGGTCGGCTGGCCACCACCGCATTCGGCACCGCGCTCGGTGCGGTGCAGGTGCTGCACGCCCGCGGCAAGGTCGCCGAGGTACTCGTCGACGAGACACGACCGCTGCTCCAGGGAGCCCGGCTGACCGCGTGGGAGCTGGCCGAGGCCGGCATTCCGCACCGGCTGACGATCGACTCCGCCGCGGCGTGGGCGATGGCCACCGGTCAGGTGGACTGCGTCATGGTCGGAGCGGACCGCATCACCGCCGACGGTTCGGTCGCGAACAAGATCGGCACCTATGCGCTGGCCGTGGCCGCACACCGGCACGGCATCCCGTTCATCGTCGTGGCACCCGAGTCGACTCGTGACACCGCGACGGCAACGGGACGCGAGATCGTCGTCGAGGAGCGAGCCGCGGCCGAAATCACCCATGTCGCAGGCGTTGCCACCGCTCCGGACCCAACCGCCGTCTTCAATCCCGCGTTCGATGTCACACCCCCGGAATTGATCACCGCCGTGGTCACCGAGAACGGCGCGATCGGCGAAGCGAATACCGGTGTCGGACAGCAGATCTCCGACATCGCCCGAAGCCTCTACGTTCGTGGCTGGATGCCCGGTACCGCGGGCAACATCTCGGTGCGTACCGGTCAGACGGCGGCGATCACCGGCAGCGGGCTGTCCAAGGGTGAGCTCACTGCCGACGACATGGTGACGGTGTCGGTCGTTGACTCACAACGGGTGTCCGGTAACCGGCGTCCGTCAGCGGAGACCGCGATCCACACCGCGATCTACCGGGCCACCGACGCCGACGCCGTGGTCCATGTTCATGCCCCACACGCCACCGCCCAAACAGTTGGCGTGTCAGGGACTTTGACGTTCAGCGGCTACGAGCTGACCAAAGGGCTGGGCTCGGCCGATACCATCAGCGTCCCGGTCTTCACCAATCATGCGGACGTCGGGCGCATCGGCACCGACATCGAGCAGCACCTGAGTGAGCATCCAGATGCTCCGCCGGTACTGTTCATTGCCGGCCACGGAATCACCGGGTGGGGCGCCGATCTCGCACAGGCCCGCGACCGGATCGAATGTTTAGAAGCCATCTGCGAATTGGTGTCGTTGACTGGACGCCGCGAGATAGGGATCTAATGACGCTGCTACAGGTGATGGCCGACAACGATGCCGACGAGCTGCGGCTGCGCACCGACGATGCCCGACTCATCGGCAGCGAACTCGCCACGCGAGGAATCGTTTTCGATCGCCGCCCGATTGTGCCTGACCTTGACGCGAGCCAGCCACCGGAGCGGATCCTGGCCGAATACGCCGACCAGGTTGCCGCAATCAACTCCGACGGCCGCTACCGGCACATCGATGTGGCCGGACTGCGACCCGACCGCAACGACCCCGATTGGCGCGCCAATGCGGCGGCAGCGCGCTCGAAATTCCTCGCCGAGCACCGCCATGCCGAAGACGAAGTGCGTTTCTTCGTCGCGGGACGAGCCTGCTTCTATCTGCATCTCGAGCCGGAAGTATTTGCGGTGGTGTGCGAAAGCGGCGACCTGCTGACGGTCCCGGCGGGCACCCGGCACTGGTTCGACATGGGTTCGGAGCCCCACTTCGCGGCCATCCGGTTCTTCGAGCAGCAGGACGGCTGGATCGGCGACTTCACCGGCGATGCGATCGGAGAACGCTTTCCGACGCTCGACCAGCTCGTCACGACGTGATCGCAGCGGTCGTCGTCGACATCGAGGGCACCACCAGCCCGACCAGTTCGGTACGCGAGGACCTTTACGGCTACACCCGCCGCCATCTCAGGCATTGGTTGGCTGACAACGTTGGCGGTGCGGCGGATCGGGTGATTGCCGAAACCCGCGGACTGGCAGGGCAACCCGACGTCGAGCCGGCCGAAGTCGCCGAAATCCTGTGCGGTTGGTTGGACTCCGACATCAAAGCCGCGCCGCTCAAAACTGCGCAAGGTCTGATCTGCGCGGAAGGCTTCCGCAGCGGTGTACTGCACGGTGAGTTCTTCGACGACGTGCCGCCGGCATTGGTGGCCTGGCACAATGCGGGCATCGCCCTGCACGTATACTCATCGGGTTCGGTTCGTAATCAACAGGATTGGTTCGCCCATGCCCGCAGCGGCAACCTGGCATCGTTGGTCAGCGGCTGGTTTGATCTGGCCAACGCCGGCGCCAAACAAGCGAGCTCGTCATACGACACGATCGCCAAAACGATCGGCCTGACTCCCGAGCAGATCATGTTCCTGTCCGACCATCCCGACGAACTCGACGCCGCGGCCGCCGCCGGGTGGTCGGTCCTGGGTGTCGAGCGACCCGGTGAACCGAATTCGCCGCGTCCGCCGCATCGTTGGGTCACCTCATTCGACGAAGTCGACCTGTCCGAACCGTAGACGTCACCTGTCACCAGGCACGTCTTCAACTCAGGCTGATTTCAAATTGCCGGTATGCGCCGTCGGCGGGAAGATACGTTGTTTGAGGACCAGGGGAGCGGAGCGGCATGATCTTCACGCAGCACTACCTCGACTGTTTGTCACAAGCGTCGTATCTCATCGGGGATGAGACCACCGGCCGTGCGGTTGTGGTCGACCCTCGTCGTGACATCGACGTCTACCTGAACGAGGCCGCCGAGCACGGCTTACGCATCGAACGGGTCGTCGAAACTCACATCCACGCAGACTTCGTGAGCGGCCACCTGGAGTTGGCAGCCGCAACCGGGGCGGCGATTTCGTACGGCAAAGATGCCGTCCTCGAATTCCCGGTCGAGCCGCTCGACGACGGCCAGCGCATCTCACTGGGCGATGTCATGTTGGAAGTTCTCGCGACGCCGGGGCACACGCCCGAGTCGATCTGCATTGCCGTGTATGAGCACGCCGACGATGAAGTTCCCTACGGCGTGCTGACCGGCGACACCCTGTTCGTCGGCGATGTCGGCCGCCCAGACCTACTGGCGGACAACGGGCATTCGGCGGCGACGTTGGCGCGGGCGATGTACGGGTCGCTGCACGACAAACTCTTGAAGCTGCCCGATGCCACTCGTGTCTTTCCTGCACATGGGGCCGGGTCGGCGTGCGGCAAAAAGCTGTCGAGCGAGACGAGCTCGACCATCGGTGAGCAACGGCGAACCAACTACGCACTCCAAATCGTCGGAGTCGAACGATTCGTCGCAGCGCTCACCGAGGATCAGCCGCCGCGGCCCCGTTACTTCGAGTTCGACTCGGTGCGCAATCGTGAACAGCATCCGCTACTGGACGACAACCCACCACCCTTGTTGGACGTCGACGATGTCCTCGGGCAGGCCGCGGTGGGGACAATTCTGCTGGACGGCCGAGAGCAGGTCGAGTATGCCCGCGGTCACCTGCGCGGCGCGGTCAACGTCGGATTGCAAGGGCGTTTCGCCGAATCCGTCGGCATCGTCGTGCCGCCGGACCACGACATCATTCTGGTCGGCGATGTCGCGCTCGCGCAGGAAAGCAAGATTCGCCTGGCCCGGGTCGGCTACGACCGGGTTATCGGCCAATTGCGAGACCTGCCAGGTGTTTTCACGCGCTGGCCAGATCTGGTCGAGACCGCTGCGCGTTTCACGCCCGAACAGCTTGCCGAGCTGCTGCGCTCCGAGCCCGATCTTCAGCTGGTGGACGTGCGCAACCCGGGGGAGACGGCCGACGGTGTGATCCTCGGAGCGCGCGAGATTCCGCTACCGACCCTTGCCGATTCAATTGAAAGCCTGGATTACCGGGTGCCGGTGGTCGCATACTGTGCCAGTGGCTACCGCTCGCTGGTAGCGGCAAGCCTGCTTCGGGCTTCGGGGTTCGACCACGTCGGAGACCTGGTGGGCGGGTACAACGCCTGGCAGGAATCCGGCGCCGCTTAGATCGAGAAGTCTTCGCCGTGCCACACGCCGGCCTCGGGTGGCCGGATGACGTGGTCGGTCTGTGGTGTGCCGCCCTGTGATTCGAGCCTGGCCACCCTGGTCAGCAGGGACTGCAGGCTAACGCCGACTAAGTCGGGCATCATCGAGTCGTCGCCGGTACCCGGCTGGGCGCGGCTTATGGCCTGTCCGGGCACGCCGACGACCACCGCGCAGGACGGTACTTCTTTGACCACAACGGCGTTCGCGCCAATCCGGCTGTCATCGCCGATTTTGATAGCACCGAGGATTTTGGCTCCGGCGCCGATGGTCACCCGGTCGCCGATGGTCGGATGACGTTTTCCGATGTCGTTGCCGCTGCCGCCGAGGGTGACGCCGTGGTAAATCGTGACGTCGTCGCCCACCTCGGCTGTTTCGCCGATCACCACACCGGTTGCGTGGTCGATGAACATCCCGGTGCCCAGGATGGCTCCCGGATGGATGTCGACGCCGGTCAGGATCCGAGTGATCTCGCCAAGGGTGCGTGCGGCCACTTTCGCGCCGCGGCCCCACAACCAATGGCTGACGCGGTGGCCCCAGATCGCATGCACACCCGGATACGCGAAGACGACCTGCAACGTGCTGGGGGCGGCGGGGTCGCGCTGCTTCGCCGCTCGTATGTCGTCCCGGAACGCCGCGAGCATCGCTAGTCCGCCAGATCAGAGAACAGCACAGTGCTCAAATATCGTTCGCCGTTGGAGGGCAGCACAACGACGATGAGCTTGCCGGCGTTCTCGGGCCGATG
>NZ_JBAPMI010000213.1:0-18515 GCF_049278535.1 Mycobacterium sp.
GTGCACGACGATCACACCGCCGGAGCGCAGCAGCCGCACGCCCTCGACCACGTAGTCCGGCTGGTCGAGCGGGTCGGCGTCGATGAAGACCAGGTCGTAGGAGTCGTCAGCCAGCCGGGTCAGCACGTCCTGGGCCCGGCCGCTGATCAGCCGGGTCCGCGACGGGCCGATGCCCGCGTCGGAGAAGGCTTCCTTGGCGATCCGCTGGTGCTCGGGCTCGATGTCAATCGTGGTCAGCACGCCGTCTTCGCTCATCCCCGATAGCAGCCACAGGCTGCTGACTCCGGCACCGGTGCCCACCTCGACGATGGCTTTCCCACCGCTGAGTTTGGTCAGCAGGCTCAGCAGAGCTCCGACCGCCGGCGTCACCGCGCCGGCGCCGATGTCGGCGGCGCGCTCGCGGGCGGCCAGCAGCACCGCGTCCTCCGAGATCGACCCCTCGGCATGCGCCGAGAGTGACTCGGCCCGACTCGTCGTCGCTGGCTGGCCTGGTGTGTGGTCGGTCGTGGCCATGGCGTGAGCGTAAGTCCATCCCCTGCCGCGTGCAGTCAGGCGCGCCCGGCGCCGGCTGCCGACACGCTCAAACCCTCACCGTGATCGAAATGAGACGTAGTCGTATATGACCAGCGCAACGGTGTTTCCGGCGCCATTCTTAGTGAAAGCTCAGTGCGGTCACATACCGCACATACGCCGATAGACGACGGTATCCCCCATGGAGCGTGGCGGCCGCTGGTCCGGGAATACATTCCGCTATCTTCGCGTTGCCCGCGATGATGAATTGCCGAGCATCGACGGCAGTCTGAACCCGGAGGATTTCAACATCACGACACTCATGAGCCCGACGAGCATGTCGCACCCCGAGCGATACCGCGACGCTGACTGGGTAGAGCCCGCTGAGGAGCCTTACGGCACCGCGGTCTTCGACGCGACCGGTGACAAGGCGGCCATGCCGTCGTGGGACGAGCTGGTTCGCCAACATGCCGATCGGGTCTACCGATTGGCCTATCGCCTCTCCGGCAATCAGCACGATGCCGAGGATCTGACCCAGGAAACCTTTATCCGGGTTTTCCGCTCGGTGAAGAACTACCAGCCCGGAACGTTCGAGGGCTGGCTGCACCGGATAACCACCAACCTCTTCCTGGACATGGTGCGCCGACGCGCCCGGGTCCGGATGGAGGCACTGCCGGAGGACTACGACCGGGTGCCGGCCGACGAGCCCAACCCGGAAGAGATCTACCACGATGCGCATTTGGGGCCTGACCTGCAGGCGGCGCTGGATTCTCTGGCCCCCGAGTTTCGTGCGGCGGTGGTGCTGTGTGACATCGAGGGACTGTCCTACGAAGAAATCGGCGCCACGCTGGGTGTGAAGCTCGGGACCGTCCGCAGCCGCATCCACCGCGGACGTCAAGCCCTGCGCGACTATCTGGCGGCGCACTCCGAGAGCCCCGAGGTGGGCGCCGGCGGCGTCGCGGTGGATCTCGCCGACTAAAACACAACCCACCTGATCGGTGAGTTCATTGGTGTTCGGTATCGGTCAGCGCGCTACATTCGAGGTAGTGCCGCGCAAGCCCGACGCGATATCGAGAGGAGTTGGTGATGGTCGAGCGGGGACATGTCTTCCGCCGAGCGTTCTCCTGGCTCCCCGCCCAATTCGCCTCGCAAAGCGACGCGCCGGTGGGCGCTCCGCGGCAATTCGGCTCGACCGAGCACTTGGCGATCGAGGCCATCGCCGCCTTTGTCGACGGTGAACTGCGGATGAACGCGCACCTGCGCGCCGCGCATCACATCTCGCTGTGCCCGGAATGCGCCGCCGAGGTCGACGGGCATCGACGGGCCCGCGCCGCGCTGCGCGACTCCCAGCCGATCAGAGTGCCCAGCACGTTGCTGGGATTGCTGTCGCAGATTCCGCACTGCCCGCCCGACGACGATGCGGACCCGCCACAAGGTGGCAATTCGTCGAGGCTGCCCGATCGATTTGCCGACCGCAGCAGGCGCGATCGCCCAGAGCCTCGGTAGGGTGGACAGCAGTTTGGCCAAGCCGGTGCGCGGCGCCGTGCTCAAGTCCATAGCGCTGGTGTGCCCAAGCGCTCGGAAGAGGATGACGTGAGCTCCGATCAAGACAACAACGGCGCCCCTCGGCTGGCGCCGCGCCCTGTTTCCCGTCCGCCGGTAGACGCCGCGTCGCGTCAGGCCTTCAGTCGTCCCGACGGCTTGCAGGGGTCATTCGTCGCCGAGCGGGTGCGGCCGTCGAAGTATCGCGACGCCGGCGAATTCACCCCGCATGACGAGCCGGCCGACCCGGTTCTCTCGGAGGCATTTGGCCGTCCGTTCCCCGATGCCGATTCCCTGCAGCGTCACCCCGCCGATGCGGGCGCGCTCGACGACGGCAAGAACAAGGGTCTCGACGAAGACCCCGAGGACCCCTGGCGCGACCCGGGTGCGGCCGCGGCGCTGGGCGACCCGGCGATAGCGCCCACCGGTGCCTTCGGTCCCGACGTCTCGCACGGCCGGCTTGGTGTGCGAGATGTGCTGTTCGGCGGGCGGGTGTCGTACCTGGCGCTGTCGGTGCTTGCCGCGCTGGCGCTGCTGATCGGTCTGGTCGGTGGTGTGGTCGGACGTAAGACGGCGGAGGTCGTCGAGGCGTTCACCACCTCCAAGGTGAACCTGTCTACCAACGGCAACAGTGAATCGCCTGCCGGCCGGTTCGCCAAAGTGGCTGCCGCGGTGGCTGATTCGGTGGTCACGATCCAGTCGGTCAGCGATCAAGAGGGCATGCAGGGATCGGGCTTCGTGGTCGACGGCCGCGGCTACATCGTCACCAACAACCACGTCATCTCCGAAGCGGCCAACAGCCCGAGCCAGTTCAAGACCACGGTGGTGTTCAACGACGGCAAGGAAGTACCGGCCAACCTGGTCGGCCGCGATCCGAGGACCGACCTGGCCGTGCTCAAGGTCGACAACGTCAACAATCTGACGGTCGCCAAGCTCGGCGACTCCGACAAGGTTCGAGTCGGCGACGAGGTGCTGGCCGCCGGCGCGCCGCTGGGTCTGCGCAGTACCGTCACACACGGCATCGTCAGCGCGTTGCATCGCCCAATCCCGTTGTCGGGGGAAGGTTCTGACACCGATACGGTGATCGACGCCATCCAGACCGACGCCTCGATCAACCATGGGAACTCCGGTGGCCCGCTGATCGACATGGACTCACACGTCATCGGCATCAACACCGCCGGCAAGTCGCTGTCCGACAGCGCCAGCGGGTTGGGGTTCGCGATTCCGGTCAACGAGGCGAAACTCGTTGCGCAGACCCTGATCAAAGACGGCAAGATCGTGCACCCGACTCTGGGTCTGAGCGCACGGTCAGTGAGTAATGCGATCGCGCAGGGTGCCCAGGTAGCGAACGTCAAGGCCGGCGGTCCCGCGGAAAAGGGCGGCATCCTCGAAAACGACGTGGTGGTCAAGGTCGGTAACCGCGGCGTGGCCGACGCCGACGAATTCGTTGTCGCCGTGCGCCAATTGACCGTTGGGCAGCCTGCCCCGGTCGAGGTGGTCCGCGATGGTCGCCACGTCACCCTCACCGTGACCCCGGGGCCGGACGGCGGCTAATGTTCGCCAACGTCGGCTGGGGCGAAATCCTGGTGCTCATCGTCGTTGGGCTGGTGGTACTGGGCCCCGAGCGCCTTCCCGGCGCCATCCGATGGACGTCGAGCGCCCTGCGCCAGGCCCGCGATTACCTCAGCGGAATGACGACCCAACTACGCGAGGACATGGGTCCCGAATTCGACGACCTGCGTGAGCCGCTGTCCGAGCTGAACAAGCTGCGCGGTATGACGCCGCGGGCTGCGCTGACCAAACACCTCTTCGACGGCGACGACTCGCTGATCACCGGCAACTTCGACCAGCCGATCTTCAACACGCCGGAAAAGCTTGTCGCCCAGCCGATTACACAGGCGAAGACCGAGGCCGTCGCCGGGCCGGCACCGTTCGATCCCGACGCCACCTGACCTCAGCGTCGCCCGCGGTGGGCGCGACACTTAACCAGCTGCGACGGCTCGCCGCAGCTGATCGCCAGGGTTTCAGTCTCGACGATAATTGAACTGGTGCTCTGACCTCAGCGTCGACTGGTATCCAGACCCAGCGACATGCCGGCCAGTCCGCGGCGCCGCGACGACAAACCGTCGGCGACCCTGCTCAGTTCCTTGCCGACCGGGGAGTCGGGAGAACTCAGCACGACCGGCACCCCGGCGTCGCCGGCGGCGACCAGCGCGGGGTCCAACGGAATCTGGCCCAGCAGCGGCACATCGGCACCCATCACGCGGGTTAGTCGTTCGGCGACCTGAGCGCCGCCGCCTTCGCCGAACACCTGCATCGTCGAGCCGTCGGGAAGTACCAGCCCGGACATGTTCTCCACCACGCCAACCACGCGCTGCTTGGTCTGTAGTGCGATGCTGCCGGCCCGCTCGGCCACTTCCGCCGCCGCCAGTTGTGGTGTTGTGACGACGATGATTTCGGCGTTCGGGATCAACTGAGCGACCGAGATCGCGATGTCGCCCGTCCCCGGCGGCAGGTCCAGCAGCAGCACGTCGAGGTCGCCCCAGTAGACGTCGGCCAGGAACTGTTGCAACGCCCGGTGCAGCATCGGCCCGCGCCACACCACCGGCGTGTTGCCTTCGGTGAACTGGGCGATGGAGATGACCTTCACCTCGTGCGCGATCGGCGGCAGGATCATCGACTCGACCTGGGTGGGCCGATCGTTGGTGCCCATCATGCGCGGGATCGAGTGGCCGTGGATGTCGGCGTCGAGCAGCCCGACCGATATGCCGCGGGCGGCCATCGCCGCGGCCAGGTTGACCGTCACCGTCGACTTACCTACACCGCCCTTGCCGGACGCGACGGCGTACACGCGGGTCAGCGAGCCCGGCTGGGCGAACGGGATGACCGGTTCGCGGGAATCGCCGCGCAACTGCTTACGCAACTCGGTGCGCTGCTCGTCATTCATCACGTCGAGGCTGACCTGAACCGCGCCGGTGCCCGGCACGTCGGCGACTGCTTGGCGCACCCGGTCGCTGATTTCAGTCTTCTTCGGACACGCCGAGGTGGTCAGGTAGATCTCGACGTGCACATCGCCGCTGGGGCCTACCTCGATAGCTTTGACCATCCCGAGTTCAGTGATGGGGCGTCGCAGTTCAGGATCGATAACCTTGGCCAGGGCGGCGCGAACATCTGCAGTCGGATCGGACATCACTGTCGAGTCTAGTGCTGCGCCGGTGCGGGCCGAGTTGGCAGGTCAGGCGGGGGGAGCCGACTGCGGGCCGGGGGGTGGCCCGCCGCCGGGCGCGACGGCAGCGGGTGCCGGAGGCGGCGGTGCGACAGGTGGCTGTGCGGCCGGTGGCTGTGGCGCCGCGGGTACCACGGCCGGCAGCGCGAATGGGTTGGCCGGCGCCGCCGGAGCTAACGGATTGGCCGGCGAGGCGTTGAACGCCTGCTGTGGCGCACTCGTTCCGCCGTCGATGCAGATCACCGTGCACGATGGGCCGTACGCCGGCCGCTGCGTCGCCCACGGCTGCGGGCCGTTGCTCGGGCCCCCGCTGAGGTCGATCAGCGGCATCTGGGCCAGCGGGTCGGTAGACGGCAAGCCGTGCATGTTAAGCGGCAGGTTGGGGCCGAGGCCTTCGGCGTTCTCCAGGTGCGCGTCGCCGAGCGGCGGTGGCGGTCCGGTAATCGCGGGTAGGTCGACAGGGATGACGCCGGTGGCGTACGCCGCGGCCCAGCCCAGCACGTTCTGGGCGTAGGGCATGGAGTTGTTGTAGCGCAGGATCGCCGACAGGACCTGCGACTGGTCGCGCAGGTTCAGCCCGCCGCTGCACAGGTACCGAGCGGCGGCCAGGGTGGCGTCGTACAGGTTCTGCGGATCGGCCATGCCGTCGCCGTCGCCGTCGGAGGCATAGTGCGCCCAGGTTCCCGGCAGGAACTGCATCGGTCCCATCGCGCGGGCGTAGGCGACGCGGCCGGGGGTGTTGCTCTGGACCACGACCTCGTTGCCGGGCAGCGTCCCGTCGAGGGTCGGCCCGTAGATCGGTCGTATCGCGGTGCCGCGAGCGTCGGTGGCGCCGCCGTTGGCGTGCCCCGATTCGATGCGACCGATACCGGCCAGCAGGTTCCAGCTGATGCCGCAACCGGGGTCGGCGGTGGCCATCATCCGTTCGGCATTGCGGTACGCGGTCAATGCCATCCCTGGAATGCCCAGCAGCCCAGGCGAATTCACCACCCCGGTCGGCGGGGGAGCCGACGCGGTGGCCGCCGCGATGTGGAAACCGACCTTCGGGTGCTCGACGGCGATCACCAGTGGGCCGGTCGGGTCGGTGGATGCGCGGGCGACCGCGGCGACCGGGGTGATGGCGGCATCGCGCAGCGTCGACTTGGTCATCGGGAACGATGGTGCGCCGGCGCCGTCGACGCTGGCGTAGACCAGGCAGGCGATCATCGCCACACCGAAGGCCGGGCTGCGGGCCGTGCTGGTCAACGCGTCCTGGACCGTCGTCGTGACGGTCTGGGCGGCCGACGTCACGGCACCGGCTGCGGCGGGAATCCTTACCGCGTCCGCCGCGCGAACGACGGCGTCACTTACCGACGATGCGGCGCTGACAACAAAGCCCGGGACTTTGGGGGTGGTGGGGACGCGACTGATCGCCTGTCGCATGTTTGCAAGGGCTGGACGTACGCCCATGCGTCCCCCTACCCGCACTCGACCTGCCTAGTTTTCGAGCGTTGGGGCCCGCGATACTGCGTGAGCCTCGTGAACTAGGTCACCATACATAACACCGGTGACTCCAGTGACAACAATGGCGGACTCTCTGCCTGTGAAAACACAGCCCAGCGGCCGCCGTGTCAATTAGACGACGCGGCGTGTTGATCCGCGTCGTCATCGGTGTCCGCGTGCGTGTGCTTCACCTCGTCGAGGTGCCGGCCTTCCAGTAGCACGCGCAGTTCGTCCAGCTCGCGGCGCAGGTAGTCGCGGATCTTCGCGACGTCGCCGATCGCCAGCCGCAGCGCGGCGAGTTCTCGCGCCAGGTACTCGGTATCGGCCTTGGTCTCTTGAGCCCGGCGGCGATCCTCCTCGAGCGCCACGCGGTCGCGGTTCTCCTGGCGATTCTGGGCCAGCAGGATCAGCGGCGCGGCATAGGCGGCCTGGGTCGAAAACGCCAGGTTGAGCAGGATGAATGGGTAGGGGTCCCAGCGCAGGGCAACGGCAAAGACATTCAGCAGGATCCACACGATCACGACGATGGTCTGGATCAACAGGTAGGTGCCGGTGCCGAAGAACCGGGCGATCGACTCGGTGAACTTGCCGACTGCCTCGGCGTCCAACCTCGGCGCCGACAGTCGTGAGATGCGCGGCGTATACAGCCGCGACCGCGGAGCGGACTTGCTCATCAGCGGCCTCCCGCGGCGTCCAGCGCCGGCTCTTCGGTGGAATCCCGCCAGTCGTGTGGCAGCAGATGGTCGAGCACGTCGTCGACGGTCACCGCACCCAGCAGGTGGTGCTGCGCGTCGACGACCGGGCCGCAGACCAGGTTGTAGGCGGCGAAGTAGCGGGTCAGCATTCCCAGCGAGGTGTCCGGTTCCAGCCAGGGCAGGTCGGCGTCGACGATCCCGCCGACCAGCATGGACGGCGGTTCACGCAGTAGCCGCTGTAATGCCACGCAGCCCAGGTACTGACCGGTCGGGGTGGCCGTCGGCGGACGGACCACCAACACCAGCGACGACAACGCCGGCGTCAGATCGGGGTCACGCACCCGGGCCAGCGCCTCGGCGACCGACGTGTCGGGGGTCAGCACCACCGGTTCCGGGGTCATCAACCCGCCCGCGGTGTCGGGCGAGTGCTTCAACAGACGCCGTACCGGGTCGGACTCCTCGGGGTCCATCTGCCGCAGCAGCCTTTCGGCCAGGTTCGGATTCATCGTGCCGAGCAGGTCGGCGGCGTCGTCCGGATCCATTTCTTCGAGCACGTCGGCCGCGCGCTCGTCGCCGAGTTGCATCAGCAGTTCGGCCTGTTCGTCCTCCGGGAGTTCCTGCAGGATGTCGGCCAGCCGGTCGTTGTCCAAGGCACTGGCCACCTCGTGGCGCCGCTTGGTCGGAAGCTCGCGCACCGCGTCGGCCACCTCGATCGGCCGCCACTTCTCGAATCGATGCAGCAACTCGGCCACGGCTTGTCCCGGCATCGCCAACGCGGACGGAGTCAGCCCCTGCACATTGCGCCAGCCCACGATGTGGGTGGTGCTGCGCCGGCCGATTCGCCGGGGCACGCGTACCGAGACCCGAGTCACCATCCAGTCGCGTGTTCGCGTCTGCTCCAAACCCAGGTCCGTCACGACGACGTCGGTGTCGACCAACTCCGGTAACTCCGGATCGTTGACCCGGACCTTGGTGTCCACGATCTGTCCAAGTACCAAGACTTCGCCCGGCCGTTGTTCGAACCGGCTCATCGAAACGCTGTTGGTGTTCAGCGTCACGGCGCTGGGCTCGATCGACGCCACCCGCAGTATTGGCACGAAAATCCGTCGGCGCGAACTCATTTCGATGACGAGCCCAAGTACCCGGGGTTGCTGGCGGACGATGCTGATGCTGACCACGACGTCGCGCACCCGGCCGAGCGCCTCGCCCATCGGGCCGATGACTTGCATTCGTGCCAGCCGCGCGGCGTACACCCTGTTGATCGAGGCCATAGGTAGACAGGGTATTCAAGAAGGGTGAGTGAAGCGTGAAGAACGCCTACCGGCCCCGCCGCACTTGCCTATCCGTGCCTGGCAGCAGCCAGAAGATGATCGACAAGTCCAAAGGTCTTCCGGCCGACGAGGTCTTCCTCGATCTCGAGGACGCCGTCGCACCCGACGCCAAGGCCGACGCCCGCAGCCGGGTGGCCGCCGCGCTGGCCGCGCCCGGCTGGGCCGGGCAGTTGCGCGGTGTTCGGGTCAACGACTGGACGACGCCGTGGACGCACGCCGACATCATCGAGGTGGTGAGCGCTGTCGGCGCGGCGCCCGACGCGAAGCTCGACGTGGTGGTGTTGCCCAAGGTGTCCGACGTCTCGCATGTTCAGGCGCTCGACTTGCTGCTGACCCAGCTGGAGACGGTCCATGGACTTCCGGTCGGCGAGATCGGCATCGACGCGCAGATCGAAGATGCCCGCGGGCTGATGAACATCGACGCGATCGCCGCCGTGCCACGGGTTCAGGCTCTGGTGCTGGGCCCCGCGGACCTGATGGCGAACCTGAACACGCGCACCCTGGTCGTCGGCGAGCAGCCCGAGGGCTACGACGTCGGCGACGCCTATCACCACGTGCTGATGACGATCCTGGTGGCCGCCCGCGCCCATGGCATCGCCGCCGTCGACGGCCCGTATCTGAAAGTGCGCGATGTGGAGGCGTTCCGGCGGGTGGCGGGCCGATCGGCGGCCCTGGGCTATGACGGCAAATGGGTGTTGCATCCCGACCAGATCGCCGCGGGCAACGAGATCTTCAGCCCACGGCAAGCCGATTACGATCACGCCGAACTGATCCTGGAGGCCTACGAGTGGCACACCTCGGCGGCCGGCGGCGCCCGGGGCGCGGTGATGCTCGGCGACGAGATGCTCGACGAAGCCAGCCGCAAGATGGCGCTGGTGATCGCTGCGAAAGGACGCGCGGCGGGTATGGAACGGCAGTCCGATCCGTTCGTACCGCCGACCGGCTGACGCCGGTCAGTGCACGAACATCGGGGAGTGCACCGACGACGTGAGGGCCACGAACGCGATGAATTCCAGCGTCAGGGCCGCCGCGCCGATGGCGATCCCGGCGATGGCAAGCCCACGACCCTGCTGATTGGTTCGCTTGACCTGGTTGAGCGCGACGACACCGACAACGATGCCCACGATGGTGATCGGGACACCGATCAGACACATAAAGCTGGATAGTGCGCCGACGATCGAGCTGACCAGCGACGTCACCGCCAGCCCGTTGGTCTGGTACGGGCTGGCCTGATAGGCCTGGTAGGGGTCGTACGGACCGGGATAAGCCGGCGGCCCGCCGTATCCGATCGGCCCGCCGGGTGGGGCCGGCGGATAGCCGCCGTACGGTGGCCCCGCCGGGGGCTGCGGCGGATAGCCATACGGTGGCCCCGCGGGCGGCTGCGGTGGATACCGCGGTGGGTACTCCGGGTAATCCACCGGGGCCTGCGGGTCCACCGGCGGATGGGGATACTGCTCCCACGGGCGGGGCTGGTCTTCGTGAGCACGGTATTCCTCACCGTGGTCACCGCCCGGAGCTGTCATGGTGTTCAACCTAGCGCGACGGCCATTCACGCGTCCGTTTGCGCAGGTGGCCGGCCAGTCGATGGTGGTTCACTGCGGCGGCGCGGCAACAGAGCAGAATGAAATTCATGAGCAGCCCATTTCAGCCTGGACAGGTCCCCGGTGCCACGCCCGGCGCTCCGGCCGGGAGCCGGCGTGCTCCCGGATTGCCGACACCGCCGAAAGGCTGGCCGGTCGGTTCCTATCCCACCTACGCCGAGGCGCAGCGGGCCGTCGACTACCTGTCCGATCAGCAATTCCCGGTGCAGCAGGTGACCATCGTCGGGGTAGACCTGATGCAGGTCGAACGGGTCACCGGTCGGCTGACCTGGCCGAAGGTGCTGGGCGGCGGCGTGATCAGCGGCGCCTGGCTGGGCCTTTTCATCGGCCTGGTGCTGACCCTGTTGTTCTCCAGCCCCCACCCACTCGAGGCGTTGACCACCGGCCTGGTCGCCGGCGTGTTCTTCGGCTTGATCACCTCGGCGATTCCCTACTCGATGGCGCGCGGCACCCGCGACTTCAGCTCCACGCTGCAATTGGTGGCCGGACGGTACGACGTTCTCTGCGACCCGCAGAACGCCGAGCATGCCCGGGATCTGCTTGCGCGCCTGGCGATCTGATTCGTGCCGACTCGTCGCGGGCGCAGGCTGGGCGCGATCGCGCTGGCGCTGCTGTTAGCCGCGTCGGCGACATCGTCCTGTGCTGCCCGCGACGGCGGGCGGGTGATCAACTTCTACACCCCGGCCAGTGACGCCGCAACGTTCACCGCGGTCGCCAAGCGCTGCACCGACCAGGCTGGCGGCCGATTCACTGTCCGGCATTACAGCCTGCCGCGGTCCACCGATGACCAGCGAGTGCAGCTGGCCCGCCGGCTGAGCGCCAACGACCACGGCGTCGACGTGATCGCGATGGACGTGATCTGGACGGCCGAATTCGCCGAAGCGGGCTGGGTGCTGCCGCTGTCCGACGACCCGGCACACCGAGCGGAGGCCGACGCGGCCACCGACACCTTGCCCGGCCCGTTGTCCACCGCGATCTGGCGGCACCGGCTGTACGCCGCACCCCTGACCACCAACAGCCAATTGCTTTGGTATCGGCCGGATTTGATGGACAAGCCGCCGGCAACGTGGAGCGCGGTGCTCGACGAAGCCGGCCGGTTGCACGCCGCGGGTGGGCCAAGCTGGATCGGCGTGCAGGCCAACCAGAACGAGGGCGTGGTGGTGTGGTTCAACACGCTGCTGGAAAGTGCCGGCGGCCAAGTGCTTTCCGACGACGGCAGCACGGTCACCCTGACCGATACGCCCGCACACCGGGCCGCCACCGTCACCGCGCTAGAGATCATGAAGGCGGTGGCCACCGCGCCCGGCGCCGACCCCTCGGTCACCCGGAGCGACGCGGGCACCGCGCGGTTGGCGTTCGAGCAGGGAAAGACCGCGCTGGAAGTCAATTGGCCCTACGCGCTGGCCTCGATGCTGGAAAACGCGGTGAAGGGCGGCGTGCCGTTCCTGCCGCTCAACCGTCGTCCCGACTTGGCGGGCAGCGTCAACAACGTCGGGTTGTTCGCGCCGACCGAGCAGCAGTTCCGCGAGGCCTATGACGCCAGCACAAGGGTTTTCGGCTTCGCGCCCTACCCGGCGGTGCGGCCGGGCGAGCCCGCCAAGGTGACGATCGGTGGGCTGAACCTGGCGGTGTCCACCACCACCAGGCACAGGGCGCAGGCCTACGAAGCGATCCGGTGCCTGCGCGACCCACAGAACGAGAAGTACATCTCGCTGGAGGGCGGCTTGCCGGCCGTGCGGGCCTCGCTCTACAACGACCCGCAATTCCAGGCGAAGTACCCGATGTACGACATCATCCGCCGCCAACTGACCAACCCCGCGGTGCGGCTTGCTACGCCGGCCTATCAGGCGGTCTCGACCCGGATCGCGGCCACGCTGGCCCCGATCAACCGCATCGACCCGGAACAGACGGGAGACCGGCTCGCGGTGCAAGTGCAAAAGGCGATCGACGGCAAGGGCCTGCTGCCGTGACCCGCGGCACTGAGAACCGGAAGTCGGACACCCGGCTGGCGTTCCTCCTCGTCGCGCCCGCCGTAGTGCTGATGCTGGCGGTCACGGCCTATCCGATCGGCTACGCGATATGGCTGAGCCTGCAACGCAACAACCTGACCACCCCGAACGACACCCGGTTCATCGGTCTCGGTAACTATCAGACGATCCTGACCGACCGGTACTGGTGGACGGCACTGGCGGTGACGCTGGCGATCACGGTCGCTTCGGTGTCCATCGAGTTCGTACTCGGCTTGGCGCTGGCGTTGGCGATGCACCGGACGCTGATCGGCAGGGGTTTGGTGCGCACCGCGGTGCTCATTCCGTACGGCATCGTGACGGTCGCCGCCTCTTACAGCTGGTATTACGCCTGGACGCCGGGCACCGGGTATCTGGCCAACCTACTGCCACACGGCAGCGCCCCACTGACACACCAGCTTTCGTCGCTGGGTGTCGTGGTGATCGCCGAGGTGTGGAAGACGACGCCGTTCATGTCGCTGCTGCTGCTGGCCGGCTTGGCATTGGTGCCGGCCGACCTGCTGAAGGCCGCCGAGGTCGACGGCGCGGGTGCCTGGCGGCGGCTGTGGACGATCACGTTGCCACTGATCAAACCGGCGATCCTGGTGGCGCTGCTATTCCGCACGCTGGATGCTTTTCGGATCTTCGACAACATCTACGTGCTGACCGGCGGCACCGGCAACACCGGCTCGGTGTCGATCCTTGGCTACGACAACCTGTTCAAGGGCTTCAATGTTGGCCTGGGGTCTGCGATTTCGGTGCTGATCTTCGGATGCGTCGCGGTGATCGCGTTCATCTTCATCAAGGTCTTCGGCGCGTCGGCACCAGGCGGCGGCGATGGGCGCTGACCGGATGGGCGCCCGGCGCGCGGCGTCGTGGGTGGCCATCGATGCGCTGGTGCTGGTGTACGCGCTGCTACCGGTGCTGTGGATTCTCAGCCTCTCGCTCAAGCCGACCTCAACGGTCAAGGACGGCAAGCTGATTCCGTCGTCGGTGACGTTCGACAACTATCGCGGGATCTTTGGCGGCGATTTCTTCAGCTCGGCGCTGATCAACTCGGTCGGAATCGGATTGATCACCACGGCGATCGCGGTGCTGGTCGGCGCGATGGCGGCCTACGCGGTGGCGCGGCTGGACTTTCCCGGCAAGCGGGCGTTGATCGGTGTGGTGCTGTTGATTTCGATGTTCCCGGCGATCTCGTTGGTCACGCCGCTGTTCAACATCGAACGCCGGATCGGACTGTTCGATACCTGGCCCGGGCTGATCATCCCGTACATCACCTTCGCGTTGCCGCTGGCGATCTACACGCTCTCGGCCTTCTTCCGGGAAATTCCGTGGGACTTGGAACGGGCCGCCAAGATCGACGGCGCCACCCCGGCCCAGGCATTCCGAAAGGTGATCGCACCGCTGGCCGCACCGGGCATCGTGACCACGGCGATCCTGGTGTTCATCTTTGCCTGGAACGACCTGTTGCTCGCCTTGTCGCTGACCGCCACCAATGCGGCGATCACCGCGCCGGTGGCGATCGCGAACTTCACCGGCAGTTCGCAATTCGAGGAGCCGACCGGGTCGATCGCGGCGGGCGCCATGGTGATCACGGTGCCGATTATCGTTTTTGTTCTAGTCTTCCAACGACGGATTGTCGCGGGATTGACGTCGGGTGCGGTGAAGGGATAGCGCGATGGCCGAGATTGTGTTGGACCGGGTGACCAAGAGCTACCCCGACGGCGCGATGGCCGTGCACGAACTCAGCCTCACCATCGCCGAAGGCGAGTTCATCATCTTGGTCGGCCCGTCCGGCTGCGGCAAGTCGACGACGCTGAATATGATTGCCGGACTGGAAGATATCTCGTCCGGCGAACTGCGCATCGGCGGCGAGCGGGTAAATGAGAAGGCACCCAAAGACCGCGACATCGCGATGGTGTTCCAGTCCTACGCGCTCTATCCCCACATGACGGTGCGGCAGAACATCGCCTTCCCGCTCACCCTGGCGAAGATGAAGAAGGCGGCGATCGCGCAGAAGGTCGAGGACACCGCGAGAATTCTCGACCTCACCGACGTCCTCGACCGCAAGCCCGCGCAGCTGTCCGGCGGCCAGCGCCAGCGGGTCGCGATGGGACGGGCGATCGTGCGCCACCCCAAGGCATTTCTGATGGACGAGCCGCTGTCCAACCTCGACGCCAAGCTGCGCGTGCAGATGCGCGGCGAGATCGCCCGGCTGCAGCGGCGGTTGGGCACCACCACCGTCTATGTGACTCATGATCAAACCGAGGCCATGACGCTCGGCGATCGGGTGGTGGTGATGCGCGGCGGCGTCGTGCAGCAGATCGGCACGCCCGACGAGCTTTACGAGCGGCCCGCGAATTTGTTCGTCGCGGGGTTCATCGGATCACCGGCGATGAACTTCTTTCCCGCCACCGTGACCGCGAGCGGCTTGAGCCTGTCGTTCGGCGAGGTGACGCTGACCCAACCCGTTCTCGATCTGCTCGCAGCGCACTCGGCGCCGCAGAACGTGATCGTCGGTGTCCGCCCGGAACACCTGAACGACGCGGCGCTGATCGACGCCTATCAGCGAATCAGCGCACTGAGCTTCGAGGTGAACGTCGACATGGTCGAGTCGTTGGGCGCCGACAAGTACGTCTACTTCACCACCGGGGGCCCTGTCGTGCACTCCGACCAGCTGCCTGAGTTCGACGACGAATCCGGCCCAGGCGAACACGAATTCGTGGCCCGGGTGCTGGCCGCATCGAAGGCCGCGAAAGGCCAGAAGCTCCAATTGGCCTTCGACACCTCGCAACTCGCGGTGTTCGAGCCCGACAGCGGCGTGAACCTGACGGTCGCGCCGCCGCCCGGGGCGTAGTGACGCAGCCACTGCAACGGGTGCGTGCGCACCTCGACGCGCACTTCGCTCACACCGAACCCGACATCGCCAGCGTGACGTTCCTGGGTACTGAACCGCTGGACGTGCTGCGTTATCGCGCCGGCAAAGGCGGGGTGGTGCATTACGTGTCGCTGGGCTGCTCGCGGCATCCGATGGTCGATCCGACCGCGGTGTTCGCCGACCCTGAACATGGCCCGCGGGCTGAAGTCGTTCTGCGGCTGCGTGATCCGGGAGCAATCACCGGCCTGGCCCGTAGCCTGGCGATCGTGGCGGCATCGCCGGCGGTCGAGGGCGTGGTGCTGACGTCGGACACGCTGGTCGACCTCGGCACTCCGCTGTGGGCGCGGCCGTCGGGCCGCGCGCCGTTCACCGCGGTGTTGTTGGGTGACAGCGACATTGCCGACCTGCCGCTGGATCCGCCACGCGATCCGGTGCGCTTTCTGGCGGCGACACCGATCACCGCAACCGAGGCCGCCTGGGTCCGGCTGAAGGGCGCCGATGCGATGCGCGACGCGTGGCGAAGCGACGGGGTCGACGTACTCAACCCCAATCGCCCTGCCGCACAGCCAAATTAACTCACTCCAGTAACCCGTGATGGGTAGCACTCTTTTTCGAAATCGTGGTCGCATGCGATATCACCCGCGGTGATGTCACCCGTGGTGCGAAATCGAAAAAAGAGAGTGGTCTGGCTCGCTGAGACCCGCGAGGCAGGTCCCTACAACCAGCCGTTACGCCGGAAGTTGCGATACAGCAGCAGGCAGATCGCGGCCGTACCGAGGATGGTCGTCGGGTAGCCCCAGTGCCATTTCAGGCCGGGCATGTACTCGAAGTTCATCCCGTAGATGCCGGCGACCATGGTGGGTATCGCCAGCAAGGCCGCCCAGGCAGACATCTTGCGCATGTCGGTGTTCTGCTGCATTTCGACCCGGGCCAGCGCGGCCTGCACCAGCGAGCTGAGGTTCTCGTCGTAGCTGGCGATCTGGTCGGCGGCATGGGTGTGGTGGTCGCCGACGTCGCGCAGATAGCGCCGGACCTCTTTGGAGATCAGGTCCTTGTGCTCGGTCTGCAACCGGGCGAACGGCACCGAGAGTGGATTGACCGACCTGCGCAGCTCGACGACTTCGCGCTTCATTTGGTAGATCGGCTCGATCCGGGTGCGGTGGTCCCGCGCGAACGCCTCTTCCTCGATGGCGTCGATGTCGCCCTCCATCGACTCGGTGACCTCGAGATAGTGGTCGACAACCACGTCCGCGATGGCATGCATCACCGCGAACGGGCCCAGCCGCATTTGCGCGGGGTTGGAATCCATTCGCTTGCGGACGTCCGTCAACCGACCGTGGTCGCCGTGCCGGACCGTCACCACGACATCGATGTTGACGAAGATCATGATCTCGCCGGTCTCGACGATCTCGCGAGCCAGCAGTGGCGACTCGTGTGGCACGTACTTGACGGTCTTGAGCACCAGGAACAGCGATTCGTCGTAACGCTCCAGCTTGGGCCGCTGATGAGCGCAGACCGCGTCCTCGATGGCCAGCGGGTGCATACAGAAGGCGTCGCCGACTTCCTGCATCTGATGCTCGGTGGGAGCGTGCAGGCCGATCCAGGCGAAGGCTTCCAGCCCTTCGAGCTGCAGCTGGCTCACTTTGGCCTGCGCCTCGGCGTAGCTGAACGTTCCGGGCAGCCGCTGACCGTCCACGTAGATGCCGCAGTCGACCACGGCCTGGTCGGCGGGCGGCTCAACGGGCGGCGGACTGGGAGGCTCGTCCCTTACAGGCCGTGCCAGAGGACGCAGTGTTTCGGGTATTTCTCGCATCTCGCGAAACGAAGGCATCCTTCACCTCCCGTCGCAGCTCGGATCCAATAAAGCCCCGGTCATGCTACGCGCCCTAGGTAGCAATCGCCTGCGAGCAGATGGCGCCGAGGTGAGGTAGCGGACACCGAGGTGGGGTAGGGATTTTCCGAGTCCGCGAGTGCGCTAGTTTCGACCCGACGCCCCACACCTCCACTTAAGGAGCGAATTGACGTGAGCACAACACCCCTGAAGGTTGCCGTCACCGGCGCCGCCGGCCAGATTGGCTACAGCCTGCTGTTTCGCCTGGCCAGCGGCTCGCTGCTGGGTCCCGACCGCCCGATCGAGCTGCGGCTGCTGGAGATCGAGCCCGCCCTCAAGGCGCTCGAGGGTGTGGTGATGGAGCTCGACGACGGCGCGTTCCCGCTGCTGTCCGGCGTGCAGATCGGCGCCGACCCGAACAAGATCTTCGACGGCGTGAACCTGGCGCTGCTGGTCGGCGCCCGCCCGCGTGGGCCCGGCATGGAGCGCGGCGACCTGCTGGAGGCCAACGGCGCGATCTTCACCGCACAGGGCAAGGCGCTGAACTCCGTCGCCGCCGACGACGTCCGCATCGGTGTCACCGGTAACCCGGCCAACACCAACGCGCTGATCGCGCTGAACAACGCACCCGACATCCCCAAGGAGCGGTTCTCGGCGCTGACCCGGCTAGATCACAACCGGGCCATCTCGCAGCTGGCCAAGAAGACCGGCGCCAAGGTCACCGAGATCAAGAAGGTCACCATCTGGGGCAACCACTCGGCCACCCAGTACCCCGACATCTTTCACGCCGAGATCGGCGGCAAGAACGCCGCGGAGGTCGTCAACGACGAGAAGTGGATCGCCGACGACTTCATCCCGACCGTCGCCAAGCGCGGCGCGGCGATCATCGACGCGCGCGGCGCATCCTCGGCCGCTTCGGCCGCGTCGGCGACCACCGACGCCGCCAGGGACTGGCTGCTCGGCAGCCCGAAGGACGACTGGGTCTCGATGGCCGTTCTCTCCGACGGCAGCTACGGCGTGCCGGAGGGCCTGATCTCCTCTTTCCCCGTCACCACCAAGGACGGCAACTGGACGATCGTTCAGGGCCTGGAGATCGACGAGTTCTCCCGCGGCCGCATCGACAAGTCGACCGCCGAGCTGGCCGACGAGCGCAAAGCCGTCACCGACCTGGGACTTATCTGAAACACAATCGATTAGGTTACCTACGAGTTCGTCAGTAACGTGATTCGCGTGGCGGATATTGCAGAAAACCCGCAGGTCGTCATCTCGGATGAAGAGATCTTCGAGGCCCACGTAGCCGGCAAGCTGTCCGTCGAGCTGAAGTCCCCGCTGGACACCCAGCGCGCGCTGTCGATCGCCTACACGCCTGGCGTCGCGCAGGTCAGTCGCGCGATCGCCGCCGATCACACC
>NZ_JBAPMI010000214.1:0-11157 GCF_049278535.1 Mycobacterium sp.
TCGTTCGATTCTTTGGGTCGCTCGACCGGTTGGGGCGCGACGAAAAGCGGCATGTACTCGGGTCGCTCGGAGGTCGTCGTCTCCAGCATTGTTCGCGACTCGGGTTCGTCGGTCTCGCCGTCCGCAGGCGCCTCGGCAGTGACGACTGACGTGCCGGCCGTGGCCGGCGCGCTGGCCAGCAGGTCGCGAACGCGGACCGCGTCGACTCGTTCGACGGTGGAATGAGCGCTACGAATTCGGCCGTCGAGCTCAGTCAGCGCGTCGAGCACCTGTCTGCTGGTGGTGCCCAGCGCCCGAGCCAGGGAGTGAACCCTTAGCCGATCTGGCAGATCCTCGTGCTGCGACGGGTCTTCTGGAACCTCAGAGGATGGGCCACCGTCTATCACGTATTCTCCTTAAGCCCCCGGGCGCGTCTTGTCGACGCGGCCACGCGAGGGCTTCGCTATGGGCCCGGGTCACTTCCTCCCGGACTTGTGATGGTCTTGCTCCGAGCGGTTCGGGTGGAACGCGCTCAGTGCCGGTCTGAATGATGGCTTGACAGTCGGCGCCGCATCGCGGTTCGCGGTGGTCGCGCTTGTCGAAGTCTTCATTCGGGCGTCGGAAGCCGGTTTGGCGACGTTCACCCGTATATCAGTATCCCATATCGATCTGCCGGGTCGGACCAAGTGCGCCCGACCCGTTATCAATCCTTGCTGAACCAGAGCGCGATCTCGCGCTCAGCGGATTCCGGCGAATCAGAGCCGTGAACCAGGTTGAACTGCGTTTCGAGGCCGAAATCGCCGCGGATGGTGCCCGGTACGGCTTTCTCCACCGGATCGGTCCCGCCAGCAAGTTGCCGGATCGCGGCGATCGCCCGCGGACCCTCGACGATCGCCGCTACCAGCGGCGATGACGTGATGAATTCGACCAGCGAATCGAAAAACGGCTTGCCGTCGTGCTCGGCGTAGTGACTGCGCGCAAGCTTGTCGCTGACGGTCCGCAACTCCAGAGCGGCGATGGTCAGGCCTTTGCGCTCGATGCGGCTGATGATCTCGCCCACGAGGCGCCGTTCGACCCCATCGGGCTTGATCAACAGGAGAGTTTGCTCAGTATCGGCGCTCGTCACGGCGCACAGCGTACCGAAAGAATCCGGCCCCACGACGACGGTGGATCAGTCCGGCGGCGGGTCTTGACCCGGAAGAAGCCCTAGTCGCTCGCGGCGAAGCACCTCCGAACGCACATACGCGATCAGCGCCCACACCGCAGCGAACACCAGGCCGATGGCGCCGACACCCGGGTAGATGACGAAACCCGCGATCGCTATCAGCTGCACGGCAAGGTCCGCCCAGAAGGCCCACGACCGGCCCTGCAGGCCGGCCAGCAGGATCAGGATCGCCGCCAGTCCCAGCAGGTACGTCAGGGCTAACGTGGTAAGCCCGCCGCCGACCGACCCGACCACCGGCAGGGCCAGCAGCACCACGATCGCCTCCAGGATCAGCGTGCCGGCCGTGACTCCGCGGAAGCTCTTCCACGGGTCGGGTTTGGGACCTTCGGGCGGTGGTGGGGCGGGCGTTGTCACGCGGGGTCACGACCGAACAGCGAGCGGGCGGCGCCGGCGGTGACCACCGATCCGGTGATAACGATGCCTGTTCCGGAGAACGCCTCGCCGTCGGCATCGGCGTCGTCGACCAGGGCGGTGGCGGTGTCGATGGCGTCGCGCAGGTTTTCGGCGGTGATCACCCGATCCGGCCCGAAATACTGCTGCGCGGTCAACGCCAGCGAATCGACGTCTAACGCTCGCGGTGATCCGTTGTGAGTGACCACAATTCGATCGAATACCGGCTCTAACGCCGCTAGGATACCGGCCACGTCCTTGTCCTCCGGTACGCTCACAACGCCGACCAGGAACCGGAAGTCGAACTCCTCGGCCAGCGTCTGGGCCAGCGCCGCAGCGCCCGCTGGGTTGTGCGCGGCGTCGACGAAAACTGTTGGCGCGCTGCGCATCCTTTCCAGCCGACCGGGGCTGGACGCGGCGGCGAAACCGGCTCGCACAGCGTCGATGTCGAGCTGACGCTGGGCACCGGCGCCGAAGAACGCTTCCACAGCGGCCAGTGCGACGGCCGCGTTGTGCGCCTGATGCTCACCGTGCAGCGGCAGAAAGATGTCGGAGTACACCCCGCCGAGGCCCTGCAGTTCCAGCAGCTGGCCGCCGATCGCAACCTGACGACTCAACACCGCGAACTCCGAATCCTCGCGCGCGACAGCGGCGTCGGCGTCGACGGTCTGGGCCAGTACAACCTCCATCGCCTCGGGAACCTGACGGCCGATCACCGCCACCGTGTCCGGCGCTCCGTCTTCGGCTCGGTGGATGATGCCGGCTTTCTCACCCGCGATGCCGGCGATGTCGTCGCCGAGATATTCGACGTGGTCGATGCTGATCGGCGTGATCACCGCGACCGGCGCGTCGATCACATTGGTGGCGTCCCAACGCCCGCCGAGGCCGACCTCGATGACCGCCACCTCGATCGGGGCATCGGCGAACGCGGCGAATGCCATCGCGGTGAGAACCTCGAACTTGCTCATCGCCGGGCCGCCGCTGTCTTGTGACTGCTTATCGATCATCTGCACGAACGGCTCGAGCTCGGTGTAGGTCGCGACGTATGTCGCCGGGCTGATCGGCTTTCCGTCGATCGCGATGCGCTCGACCGCCGACTGCAGGTGCGGGCTGGTGGTGCGACCGGTACGACGTTGCAGGGCGGTCAGCAGCGCGTCAACCATCCGCGCCACCGAGGTCTTGCCGTTGGTGCCGGCGATGTGGATCGACGGGTAGGTGCGTTGCGGCGAGCCGAGCAGATCCATCAGCGCCGAGATGCGGTCCAGGCTGGGCTCGATCTTGGATTCCGGCCAACGCTGGTCGAGCAAATGCTCGACCTGGAGCAGTGCCGCGATCTCATCCGGGGTGGGAACACCGGTGGGCTCTGAGTCGTCGGGTTCCAACGTCACTTCAGCCCGGCCAGCCTGGCCGTGATCCGGTCGGTTTCCTCACGCGCCACCCGCTGACGCTCGCGTTGCTTGTCGACGACAGCCTCCGGGGCTTTGGCCATGAAATCCGCGTTACCCAATTTCGCTGTGGTCGAAGCCAATTCCTTTTGCGCCGCAGCGAGATCCTTCTCCAGCCGGCGACGCTCGGCGGCCACGTCGATGGTGCCCGAGGTGTCCAGCTCGACGACCACGATGCCACCCTTGAGGCCGACCTCCAACGACGCCGAGGGGCTGAACTCCGGACCAGGATCGGTCAACCACGCCAGCGAGGTGACGGCGCCGACCTGCGTGCTGAGGTCGGCGGTGTCGATGCCCGACAGCCGTGCCGACACTTTCTGCCGATCGGCCAAGCCCTGATCGCTGCGGAACCGGCGAATCTCGGTCACCAGCTTCTGCATATCGGTGATCCGCTGCGCAGCAACAGGATTCACTTCAACTCCGGAGCGCTCCGGCCAATCGGCGACGACCAGCGACTCCTGGGCTGAGCCCGATTGTCCAGCTCCTCCTCGGTCCGTACCGGGCCGCATCGTCGCCGAACGCAGCGCCTGCCACAGCGCCTCGGTGACAAACGGAATCACCGGGTGCAGCAGTCGCAGCAGGGTGTCCAGCGCCGCGGCCAGCACTGCGGTGGTGTGCGAGAGCCCGTCGGCGACCTGCGTCTTGGCCAATTCGAGATACCAGTCGCAGAATTCGTCCCAGGTGAAGTGGTAGAGCGATTCGCATGCCCGGCTGAATTCATACCCGTCAAAGGCCGAATCGACTTCGGCGCGAACCTCTTCCAGCCGACCCAGGATCCAGCGGTCGGCATCGGTGAGTTCGCCATCCGGCAACTGGCCCAGAGCCGCGCCATTCAGCAGCGCGAATCGGGTGGCGTTGAACAGCTTGGTGACGAAGTTGCGGGACGCCCGGACATCGTCTTCGCCGACGCTGAGATCGCTGCCGGGACTGGAGCCGCGGGCCAGCGTGAAGCGCAACGCGTCAGCGCCGTAGACGTCCAGCCAATCCAGCGGATCGATGACGTTGCCTTTGGACTTGCTCATCTTGCGGCCGGACTCGTCACGGATCAACCCGTGCAGGAAAACATCGGTGAACGGCACCTGCGGGCCGCGGGCGCCGTCCAGGGTAATGGCATCGTCGCCGCCGACAAAGGTCCCGAACATCATCATCCGGGCGACCCAGAAGAACAAGATGTCGTAGCCGGTCACCAAAACGCTTGTCGGATAGAACTTTTCCAATTCCGATGTTTTGTCAGGCCAGCCCAGGGTGGAGAACGGCCACAACGCCGAGGAGAACCAGGTGTCCAGGACGTCGGGGTCCTGGTCCCAGCCGTCGGGCGGTGTCTCATCTGGACCGACGCAGATCTGCTGACCGTCCGGCCCGTACCAGATCGGGATGCGGTGACCCCACCACAGCTGGCGCGAGATGCACCAGTCGTGCATGTCGTCCACCCAGGCGAACCAACGCGGCTCGAGCCGGGCAGGGTGAATCACAGTGTTGCCGTTGCGGACCGCGTCGCCGGCGGCCTTGGCCAGCAATTCCACCCGGACCCACCACTGCAGCGACAGCCGCGGTTCGATCGGCTCGCCGCTACGCTCCGAGTGTCCCACGCTGTGTAGGTAAGGCCGCTTCTCGGCGACAATCCGGCCCTGCGCCGCAAGGGCTTCGCGCACCGCGACGCGGGCATCGAATCGGTCCATGCCATCGAATTGCGTTCCGGTGGCGGTTATCCGGCCGCGGGTGTCCATGATCGACGGCATCGCAAGCTGATGACGCAGGCCGATCTCGAAGTCGTTCGGGTCATGGGCCGGGGTGACTTTGACTGCGCCCGTGCCGAATTCAGGGTCGACGTGATCGTCGGCGACGATGATGATCTGGCGGTCCAGGAAGGGGTGCGACAGCGTGGAGCCGACCAGCTCGCGGTAGCGGTCGTCGTCGGGATGCACCGCGACCGCGGTGTCACCCAGCATCGTCTCCACCCGGGTGGTGGCCACCACGATGTGCGGCTCGGAGTCGTCGAGCGAGCCATAGCGGAACGACACCAGTTCGCCTTCGACGTCCTCGTAGCGGACCTCGAGATCCGATATCGCCGTCTCCAGTACGGGCGACCAGTTGACCAGCCGTTCGGCCTGGTAGATCAAGCCGGCGTCGTAGAGCCGCTTGAAGATCGTGCGCACAGCTCGCGACAAACCGTCGTCCATGGTGAAGCGTTCGCGGTTCCAGTCCACGCCATCGCCGAGGCGGCGCATCTGACCGCCGATGGCACCGCCCGATTCGTGTTTCCAATCCCACACCTTGTCGATGAACAACGTGCGGCCGAAGTCTTCTTTGGTCTTACCGTCGACGGCCAGCTGCTTTTCGACGACGCTCTGGGTGGCGATCCCCGCGTGATCCATACCCGGCTGCCACAGCACCTCATAACCCTGCATGCGCTTGCGACGGGTCAAAGCGTCCATCATGGTGTGTTCAAGCGCGTGACCCATGTGCAGGCTGCCCGTCACGTTGGGTGGCGGCAACACGATCGAATAGCCGGGCTTCGCGCTTGCCGGATCGGCGGTGAAATAACCAGCATCGACCCAGCGCTCATAGAGCGCGCTTTCAGCCGCGCCCGGATCCCACGCCTTGGGCAGGTCTTCGGCCCGCGTGTCAGCGGCGCGTTCTGGGCTAGGGGTCACCGGTCAATTCTAGAAAGCACCGGAGCGCGCGGCGAACACCGCCCATGCCGGACGTTGCCGACTACTACTTCTTGCCGAACAATCCGCCCAGAATGTCGCCCGCCTTGGAGCCCAGCACATTACCCAAGACGGTGCCCAGCGATTTGTTGCCGCCGGCCATGCCGCCGAGAATGCTGCCCAGCACATCGTTGAGCGCACCTCCGGAGGACGCCTCCTCGTTGGCCGGTGCGCTCTTCTGGCCCAGCTGCTTGCCGACATAGGCCAGCACGATCGGAGCCAAGATCGGCAGCAACTGCTTGAGCAGATCGCTGTTACCCCCGCCGCCGCCGGCCAGCGCATTGGCAACCTGGGTGACATCGTTGCCACCGAAGATCTTCGCGATGGCCTGTTGGCCGTCGGCCTGGTCGACCTGGTCGACGTTCACGCCGCCGTCGAGCAGACCGCTGGCGGCGTGGTTGTCGGCCGCGGACTCGATGTTGCTGGCGTGCTCGGGGTCTTGCGCACTGTCGTGTAGTCCGCCGACCAATACCGGCACCAGCAACTGCACCGCTTTGTTCACTTCGGATTCGTCGACGCCGATCTTGCTTGCAATGTCACTCGTAGGAATCTGAGACAGAAGATCTTCAAGGCCAGACATGGACCCGTCCACCTAACGTCGCTGGGATTGTTCGGTTCACTTCTGACACTAGCCCAGCTGATCTTGTCCGACAGCGGTTCTTTACAGAGCGGATCGGGTGCCGGTCGCGCCTCAGCGGTGCATCAATCGCGCGGTCTCCAGCGAGACCTCGGCGGCGGGGAGTCGCGCCATTAAGGCGTCGCCCATCGCCGCCGCGGGGGTGAGCACACCATGCAGGTCCGAGAGAGCGTCGCGATCCAGCGCCAGCGCCAGGCCGCTCTCGCCCAGCAGCACCGAGGTTGCCTTGTATCCCGGATCGCCCTGCTGGGCCATGGTGGCGACGTAACGCGCCCCCGAGGTCGTCGTCGTGTAGGTCTCCGCCTTGTAGAAGCCCCGCTCGCGAACGGCTTCACTCGGGCCGGTGCCGGGTTTGGGCAGCACTCGCTCGACCAGGCGGCGCGGCAGCAGCCGGAAATAGCGGCTGCCCAATGCCGACACCGTGTTGCCGACCCCATTGATGACCGCGGATGTCACCGGCGCGACCGCCGAAGATCCCAGGCTCATGTGTTCGCTGTACCGGAACCGCCTGCCGTATGCGTAATCTTGTAATGCGTTGCTGCGCCGAACAATTCGCGTGTTAGCCGGTGCCATCATGAATCCGGCCGTCCACAGGCCGGTCAGCTCCGGTGCGATCTGACGGCCGCGGCGCCGGCGCAGGTCGGGCTGCGCACCGAGCTCGGGTTCCGCGCCGCGGTCTGGGCTCAGCGTGTAAGGATCCGCGAATTGGCGGCGCGCGTCGGCGTCGCTGGAGACGGCGGACAGCACTTCGACCCCGGATGCGATCGTGCCGCCGGAGAGGCCGCCGGACATCGCGCGAACGACAAAGTGGGTGTCGATGAGTTCACCGCTACCGTCTTCGCGAGCCCGGCGATGCAGCGCGTACACGGTGAGATCCGAAGGGATGGAGTCGAATCCACACGCATGCACGATGCGTGCACCGGTGTCCTGGGCCTGCTTGTGATACAGGTCGATGCTGTCGCGGACGAACGGCGGCTCGCCGGTCAGGTCGGCGTAATCGGTGCCCGCGGCCGCGCACGCCGCGACCAGCGGCAGACCGTAACGGCTGTAGGGGCCCACGGTGGTGATGACGACCTGCGTCCTGGCCGCCATCGCGTCCAGCGTGGACGGCGACGAGGCATCCGCCGTCAGCACCTCCCAGGACTGCGCCGACTCCCCGAGCGTGTCGCGGATCGCCTGCAGTCGGTCGGGCGAGCGACCGGCCAGCGCGATCCGCGCGTTCCCGCCGGCCCGGGCCAGGTATTCAGCGGTCAACTTGCCCACGAAACCGGTTGCCCCGTACAAGACGATGTCGAATTCACGCGTTGCAGTCACGGGCGCGACGCTACTCCGAGCGCCTCCGGCCATTCGGCGCTCTCCCCCAGCACGTGTTCGGCCAGGAAGCCGAACACCACCTGATACCAGATCTTGGTGTGCTGCGGCGCAATGACCCAGTGATCCTCGGAGGGGAAATAGAGGAAGCGGTGCGGACTGCTGCCGTCTTCACCGGCCGGCAGCGCCGAGGACGCCAGCAGCTCGTACCAGAGCCGCAGACCCTCGCCGATCGGCACGCGATAGTCCTTGTCGCCGTGGATGACCAACATCGGCGTGTTGATGTCGGCGACAAAATGATGCGGCGAGTTCGCGGCGGTCATCTCTGGCGTCATCTCCCGGCGCCAGTAGTAGGCCGTATCGGTTGTCGGTCCGAACTGGTCCAGCGCCCACAGGCTGGCATGGGTCACGATCGCAGCGAAACGATTGGTGTGACCGGCGATCCAGTTGGCCATGTATCCGCCGAACGAGCCGCCCATCGCCGCGATCCGGGCCGCGTCGATGCGCTGGTGCGCGCACGCCGCGTCGGTCGCCGTCATCAAATCATCGAACGGCGGCCCACCCCAGGCTCCCCAGCCGCGCTGGATGAAGTCTTGTCCATAGCCGGTCGACAGCGCGGGGTCGGGCAGCAGCACGGCGTAGCCCCTGGCCGCCATCAACCAGGGGTTCCATCGCCAGGCCCAGCTGTTCCAGCTTCCCAAGGGGCCGCCGTGCACCCACAACAGCAGCGGAGCCGGCGCGGGGTCTTCGGGCAGCACCAGCCATGACCGCACCGTCGTACCGTCCGCGGCTGTCGCCTCGACCTCCGCCAATGTTCCTGGCAGCGTGGGCAATTCGACGCACGGCAACACCGTGATTTTCCCGCCGGGATCGATGCGCACCGGATGCGGCGGCGCGGCATACGAGCTGCGCAACGCATACAGCACATCGCCGGGCGCGGCGACGACATCGGTGTAGCCGAAATCGTCATCGGTGAGTTGGGTAATCGCCGATGTCGTCAGCTCCACGGCGAAAATCGGGGCCCGGCCGTTCTGGTCGGCGGTCACGATCAACAACGCGCCATCGCTGGACCAAGTCAGCGCGCTCGGACGCCGATCCCATGCGTCGGCCACCGATCGCGGCTGCTCGCCGAATCGCATGCATTGCAACGTCATTCGCGGAGCGCACTCGGGCGTGGAGACGGTGTCGCGGGTGAAGGCCACCGCGGTGCCGTCCGGCGAGATCGCGGGCTGTTCGAAGCTGGCGTCCGGATCGTCGGCGATCACACGGCGTTGCCCGGATGCCAGGTCCACTCGCATCAGCACCGACCGCTGGGCGGGCCCTGGGCCGGAGACTCGCCACGACGTCACCAGGAAACTGCCGTCGGGGCTGATGTCGAATCCCGCTTCCAGCAGCGCCGCACCCGGTTGCGGGGTCAGGTCCCGCGGCCCCGTCGCGTCGAGCAGATGGGGCTCGTCGGGGCCGATGTCCTTGTTCCAGAAGCGCACTGGATAGTCCGCATGCAGAATCGCGGTCACCTGGCCGTCCTTGCGCAGCTCGCGCAGCCTTCGATCGTCGTCGACGTCACGCGCGGCCGGCAACAGCGCAGCACCGATCACGACCGCGTCGGCGCCGCGTGCCGCCCGGACTGCGCTGACTCCACCGGGCGCGCTCGACACCTCGACCGCCTCACCACCGCCGGCCGGGAGCCGCCACAGCGAGGCGGGCGGCTTCTTGCCGTCATCGCCGTTCTCGGCTGTCGGCCTCGACGAGACGAAGAGCAGATCCCCCTCGACGGTGAAGACCGGTGACGAGTCTCCGTTCGCGCCGCGGGTGAGCGGGCGCGCGTGCCGTTGCCCGGCCGGATCGATGTCCCAGACGGCGCCGACGTACTCGTTTCGCTTGTCGTTGAGTTCGGCCACCGTGACTACCACCCGCGACCCGTCCGCAGATACGGCCAGGCCGGAAACACGCGGCAGTGCCAGGTAGTCGTCGAGGTTGTCGAATGCCGTTGCGGTCATGAGTCGTTGGTAACACAGCGCGACGCAGGCCGCGGCGAGCGCGTTGAACGGCCTACAGAGTTTGATTTTCAAACTGTGCGGTGACATGCTGCTGTTCGTGGCGAATGTCGCTTTGGCCGACCTGCCCGGCCGACACTGCCCGATCGCCGCCGCACTGGACGTGGTCGGCGAACGCTGGGCATTGCTGATCGTGCGCGAGTTAGCTTTGGGCAACACCCGGTTTCAGGACATCGTCCGGGGCACTGGCGCGCCGCGAGACCGGGTCGCGGCCCGGATCAAGGCCCTGGAGGAGGCCGGGGTGATCCGGCGAATCCCCTATCAAACGGCGCCACCGCGATTCGACTACCAGCTCACCGAGGCCGGCCGCGAACTGGTTCCCGTCCTGGATGCGCTGCTGGCCTGGGGACTCGACCATGCAGTACAACCCAATGACCCGGACCGCGACCTCTACCGCTGGCCAAAGGGCAAGCCGCAATCAGGAAGGACACGATGACGACAGCGAGCGAAGACGAGGCAGCGACCCGCAACAAGCATTGGGGCCGCCAGCTTTCACGAACGGTCACCTGGCACGACCCGGCGCCGACCGTTTCGCGGGCCCTGTCCGTGCCCGGGATCGACTACCTCAAGGCGATGGTCGCCCGCGAGCTTCCGCCACCGCCCATGGCCGTACTCATGCAGTTCGATCTCGTCGACGTCGAGCCCGGCAAGGTCGTGTTCACCTGCCAGCCCGACGCGTCGATGTACAACCCGAACGGCGCCATCCACGGCGGCCTGGTGTGCACGGTCCTCGACTCGGTGGCCGGGCTGGCGCTGCACAGCACGCTGCCCGCCGGCAAGGGATACACGTCCATCGAAATCAAGGTGAACTATTTGAAGCCGGTACGACTGGACGCCGGCCCGTTGAGCGCCACCGGCACCGTGGTGAAGTCGGGCGCGCGCGTGGGGTTCACCGAGGGCGTCGTGACCGACGCTTCAGGCAAGGTCGTGGCGACCGCGACCAGCACCCTGCTGATATTCGACTTCTAGTGAGACGCCAACGGCGGTGGCGGGCCTAAGCCCGACCACCGCCGTCAGTTAATAATTCGTTGGTCAGCCGCGACGACCGCAGACCGGCCAGGCGCCGATGCCCTGCGAGTGCAGCACATTCTCGGCCACCCGGATCTGCTCGTCACGGCTCGCGCCGTTCGCGGAACCCGAGCCACCGTTGGCACGCCAGGTGCTCGGGGTGAACTGCAGACCGCCGGCGTAGCCGTTACCGGTGCTGATGCCCCAGTTACCGCCGGACTCGCAAGCAGCGATCGCGTCCCAGTTGACGCTGTAGGCGCGCTTCACCGGAGCCGGAGCCTGCTCCGGGGCCGGAGCGTCGTCGTTGGCGGGCTGCGGTGCATCCGGCGCGGGCGGTGCGTCGGGCGCAGGAGGCGCGGGCGGTGCGTCAGGCGCAGGAGGCGCGGGCGGTGCG
>NZ_JBAPMI010000215.1:0-8554 GCF_049278535.1 Mycobacterium sp.
GCTTGTATCTGCTGTATCCACTGGTGACGATCGCCGCCGGCATCGCCATCGCGTTCACCGGGCGGTATCCCCGCCCGCTCTTCGACTTCAATGTCGGCGTCCTTCGCTGGTCGTGGCGACTGATGAACTACCGCTTCCCGATGAACTGCACCGACAAGTACCCGCCTTTCACGCTCGCCTCGATACCGGATTACCCGGCCGACCTCGAGGTGGATTACCCAGAAGGCCTTACAAGTCGGGCGGTGCTGTTGTATCGGTGGCTGCTAGGACTGCCGCAGATAATCCTCTGCTGGGCGCTGGAGCCATTTCTGCAGGCGCTGTGCGTCGTCAACGCGGTGTGGTTGTTGTGCAGAGGCATGATCAACCAGGGCATGTTCGACCTGCTGATGGGCATCGTCAGGTGGCGCTATCGGGTAGCTGTCTACGTCTCGCTGATGCGCGACGAGTACCCGCCGTTCCGAATGGATCTGGGTAGCGTTCAGGTAGGCCATGGCGCGCCGTAATCCGCTGTTCCCGTACATCTATCGACTCGGCATGCCGGTCTTCGACCGGCTGTTCTATCGCCGTTATCGCCAAGAGGCAATGACCCACGCGTTCGGCCGACTACTGATGATGGGCATTGGGCCCGGAACCGACCTGCTGTTCCTTCCTGCGGCGGTGACGGCGGTTGCCGCCGTGGAACCCGAGTCGGCGATGCGTCGAATGGCCTCCGCGCTGGCACGCCGCAATGGCATTGAACTCGATATCGTCGATGGGGTCGGTGAGTCGATTCCTTTCCCGGACAACAGCTTTGACTCGGTGCACATCGGCCTGGTGTTGTGCTCGGTCGACGACGTGGGCGCCACCCTGGCTGAAATCCGTCGAGTGCTCGCACCCGGAGGCAGGCTGGTAGTCCTCGAGCATGTCCGCGGCGACGGACTGATGGGCCGATTCCAGGACCTGATCGCCAAGCCGTGGTCGTGGCTGGCGTCCGGATGCGAGCCGAACCGTCGAACCGTCGATGCCATTGCCGCTGCCGGATTCGACACCGGGGGGTTGCGCCGCATTCGACGCACCCTGGTGCCGCCACCTTGCACTCCACACTTGCAAGGATTCGCCACCGTCTCGAAGTGAGTACGCGGCGACAAAGTTCACCGCTGAGAAACTACTGACGGTTGTTCATCTATTGTTCAGCTTCTAGACAGCTTCCGTTCATGTGGGAATCGTGTACCCACCATGGCGATCATTCGCCGCCCGGCGAGTGCTCGACTGTGGGCGACCGTCGCCGCGGGCAGTCCACGACCTTGATCCAACGATGCAAGAAGTGGAGTCTCCCATGAGTCACAAGATTCTGGTCGGCGTCGGTACGGCTGCCGGTGGTGTCGCCGCTGCCGGGCTCATCTCGAGATCGGGCCTGGCAAGGGGTACCGCTCAGGTTCTCCTTGGTATACGCTCAGGCTCTCCTTATAGTGAGCTAGATCACACTCTCGATTGGAGTTTCCAATGAGTGCTCCCCGAATGACACTCGTTCTCGGCACGGCTGCCGGTGCTTTCCTGGCCGCCGGACTGACTTCTTTACTTAGCCTCCCGGTCGCCCACGCGGACGACGCGGATGGCATGTTGCTCGCCACCCCGGTGGCTGACACCTTGCTCGCCACCCCGGCGGCTGACACCATCGCCTACCCGGCGGCTGACTTGGCGTCGAATGCCATCGTCTTCCCCGGCCCGGACACCGGCTTCATCTTTGCCACCGATCCAATCCTCAAACTGTTTGGTATCACCGACATCGGGGCCGCCAACCCCAGCGAAGATTTTGAGGCGATGATTCTGCAGTTTCCGCATCTTGGCATCACCGATGTGTTGACTTCGGGGACCGAATCCGTGAATGACTTGGCGCAGTTCGGCGTGCCCGACGACATCGGCCTGGGCACGGCCGGCGTGACGGTAAACACGTTCACAGATCTGATGCACCCAGGCCTCGACAACTTGTTCTCGTTCACCATTGGTTTCGAAGATCCCCTCGCCAACCTGTGGGATTTCCTCGTTGCCAACGCCTTCTTCGGCCTCTGAGGTGAACAGCTGAACTGAGATCGCCATCGCCTTAGTCGACGCCGACGGCCTCGATGATGTTCAGGCGGGCGGCGCGTCGCGCCGGCGGCAGCGACCCGATCAAGCTGATCGCCAGCGCGCCGGCGGTGAAGACCAGTGCCGTCGGGCTGGGCCGGAAGCGAACGGTGAAGTTCATCATGTCGCCGCTGACAAGGCTGTAGAGCCATTGGTCTGCCAGGCCGAACAGCAATCCGCACACACCGCCGACGACACCGATCGCAGCCGCCTCGGCCAGGATCATGCGTAAGGTGAACCGCCTGCTGGTTCCCATCGCCCGCAGCACGCCGATTTCCCGACGCCGCTCCAGCACCGACAGCGTCAATGTGTTGAAAAGTGCTACCGCCGCGACGAATACAACAATGATCCACACGGCGTTAGCGATGAACATGCTCTGATGCAGTGGCGCCTCCAGGCCCGCCAGCGCCGTGCGACCGCTGTATACGTAGCTCGGCTTGGGCACCACTCGGCGGACGTCGGCCAACAGGCGATTTCGATCCGCACCCGGGGCCGCGGTGACCTGCAGTGCTGTCGCTGCCGGACGATCGAACCACGTCCGCATTCGGTCAAGGCTCATCCCGACGGTCCCGATGACGGTTGAGAAGTACGGGACCAGAGCCAACACAGCCGCGCGGCGCGTGCCGTGTGGCGTTTGCAGCTGGAGTTCGTCGCCGACTCGAACATGCAGAGTCTTGCCGAGATTTTGGGACAGCACCACTCCCCGACCGGCGAGCACTGAATTGCGTACCTGCTCACCCAGGGCGCGGTAGAGCGGATCGGCGGTGCCGGCGGAAAAGCCGTCGAGCATCACGCGCGTTCCACCGACCTCGGCGAACCCGGATGCGCCCTTGGTGACACGTCGCACCCCAGGCACCGCGGCCACCTTCTCGGCAAGATCTTGCGGCAGCGCGTCGGCGGGATAGCTGTCCGGGGGATCGGCACTCACCCACACGTCGACGCCCGCAACCGGCGCGAAAATGGCTCGTGCCGAACGAATCATGTCGGCGTTCGTTCCGGTTATCACGACGGTGGTGACCACTGCGATGAGCACTGTCATCACGGTGGCCCACACGCGCCGCGGCGCCCGCTGAATCGTCGCCGCGGCCAGCGGTCCAACCGAGCCGAACATCCTGGCCGTCGCTGATGTGGCCTTGACCATGACTGCGGTCAGTGCGAACCCGAGCGCGATCTCAGCGCTGAACAGCGCGAAAATAGCGACGAAGGCCAAGCTGCCGCGTCGCTCGAACACGACCAGGATCGAGGCCGCGAACACCGCAACAGCTACAACCCCGGCGGTCACCCGCAGCCACCGCGGCACGAAATCAGCCGCTGATACGCCGACCGGTGCAAGGGCCTCGATCGGTGACACCTTGTAAACCTGCCGGGCTGCCATCGCCGATGCCGCCACAGCCGTGAGCACCGTCGCGGCCAACGCCACCGGTATCCCATAGCCCGGCAGCCAGTACTCGACCCGGGCTTCCAAACCTTGGGTAATCGCCGGCGGCAATCGGCCGATCGCCGCACGGCCCATGACTATGCCGATACCCGAGCCGATCGCTCCACCGATCAGCCCGAGAATGACTGCCTCAGCGAGCAGGTCGCGAACGATCGTGGTGCGTCGGCCGCCGATCGCACGCAGCATCGAGATGACCGGCCGGCGTTGGGTGATCGCCATCGTCATCGTGGTGTAGACCAGGAACGCGCCAACGACCAACGCCACCCCGGCACCCATCAATGCCATGTAGTTCATCAGCTTGACGCCGTCACCGGCCCGGACTGCCCGCATACTCGGAGCCGCGACGATTGCCCGATCCTTGACGGCCGCGGTGACCCTTGCCCGCACTGCTTTGGGGTCGGCACCTCGTTTTGTCGTGATCAGTATCGAGTCGAGCTGACCTTTTCGCCCAGTAATGTTCTGCGCCAAAGCAAGTGGCGCGAGGACGTAGTGTCCGCCGTTGAGGTCCGCGAGTTGCTTGCCGGTGAGTACTTCGGTGACCGTGACCGAATCGGAGCCGAGCCGGAACGTCTGGCCTTTGGTGTGGCCGACCCGAGGCCCGACCTGGACACCGTTTGGGTTCTCGGACATGGTTTTCAACGGTTTCCGCACGGCGTCTTTGAGGGCACCGCCCAACTCGGCACTGCTCGCGTCCGCCCCGAACAGCAGGACCGGGCCCGATGCCGTAGAGGTCGAGGTCCGGATCATCGGTGCCGCAGTCGCAACGCCGGCAACAGCTGCGACATCGGCGGTGATGGTGTCGGGAAATCCCGCGTCGGTGATTCCCGATACCTCGAGTGCCGCGACGCCGGCGATCCCATCGGCCAGCCGGTTCACCGAACCGGTGATCGAGCCGAATATCCCGATCACCGCGACGAGATACATTGCCGATACGGCCATTACAGCGATTGACGCTGTCGTGCGCCGACGATGCACGACGAGTTCTCGCAGGCTGAATACGCGTAGCCGGCTCGCCGAGGCAGCGATAGCCGAGCCCGGTTTCATCCCCGCACCACCGCGAGATTGTCGGAGCCGACTCGTCCGTCTTGGAGGGTGACGACCCGATCCGTGGTCGCTGCGGCATCGGCGTTATGGGTCACCATCACCACCAGCCGACTGTCGCCGTCTTCATGCGCCACCTCGGCAAGAAGCCTCAAAATTGAGGCGCCCGTGGCCGAGTCGAGGTTGCCGGTCGGCTCGTCAGCGAGAATCAGCGATGGATCCATCATCAACGCCCGTGCCACCGCCACCCGCTGCATCTGACCGCCGGACAGTTCCGCCGGCCGGTGCTGGGTGCGGTCGCCGAGCCCGACCCGGTCCAACAGCCGAACCGCGTCCGACTTGACTTTGCTCAGCCGGACGCCGTCAAGCAGCTTCGGAACCGCCACGTTCTCCCATGCCGACAGGGTCGGCAGCAGGTTGAAGAACTGGAAGACGAACCCGACGCGCTGGTGGCGGAACTTTGACTGTTGTTTGTCGCTGAGGTGGCTAATCTCGTCGCCGTCGAAGGTGATTGACCCGGAATCCGGCGCGTCCAAGGCACCGAGCAGGTGCAGCAACGTGCTCTTGCCCGCGCCCGACGGTCCGACAATCGACACGAACTGCCCGCCCCCGAATCGCAGGCTTATCTCGTCGAGTGCGCGCACATTCTGGCCGCCAACCCGGTATTCGCGAACAACGTCGCGCAGCTCGATCGTCAGCGAGTGACTTAGCGCATCACGGGTATCGGCTCGTGCGTTCATGGTCCTCCCGCAAGACCGCAGCATCCAGCCGGCCGCGACCACCTGTACGCGACCGACTGCCAGTCCCGTGTGACTACATCGCAAAGGCACCGGTACGAGAGATAACGAGCCCGAGCTCCAATCGGTTCAACCGCACGGAATCGACCGTCGTCGGCACCGATCGGCCAAAACAGCATGCCTGAAGTCTACGTCCATGGAACAGTCAAATGTGTATAATGGAAGTCTTGCATTGCTAGCGAAATCTGCGCGTTTGCAACGCTTTTGACAGGAGCCGCTTTTCTTATCACCTACGCTGCAGCCCGTGGACTCAACGTCGTTCGCTTATGAAGGAGACCGACCCGATGCCACTGCCCGCGCTTGAAGACATCGTCGCCCATACCGGCAGCGCCCAGCCGATCGATGGGATAACTCGGATCGAGACCAGCCCTCGGGAGACGGCCACCCCGATGATCATGGAAATGATGCATTCCGTGTACCCGCACGACGAGGTGTTCGGCCAGTACTGCACGGTCAACGACTACATCGACTGCCCGCCGGACGAGCTGTTCTCCTACATGGCCGATACCCGTTGCCTCGAAGAGTGGACCTACAGCCTGCGCGGGTTCACCGAAACCGACGAGCCGGGGCTGTGGCAGGCCTACGACCGGTTGGGGTCAGAGACCGAAATCTACGTCCGCACGGTGGCCAGTGAGCAGGGCCGCACCGTCGACTATCACTGCGCATGGGATCAGGGCAAGCACCTTTGGATGATCTACCTGATGCGGATCATTGATGCGCAACCCGTGCTGGACAAGCCAGGCTCGGTGGTGCTGTGGACGAACTGTCATCACCCGTTCTACGACCGCAACCCGTATCCGGAGGCCAGCCCGCCGGAGCGGCCGGTGTGGGTGGGGGACTTCTGGGACATGTTCGGTGCGGGTCACCTGCTGGAGATGAAAAACCTCAAAGCCATCGCCGAATACCGTCACCACAACGGGCTGCCCGTCACACCGGACTGGATGCGATAAGCCCCAGCATAACGAAAACCGTAGTCTCGCAGACTATTACAGATACCAGATGGCTAAATCTGTTCCAGCCCAGCGAGATAGCGCTGGGCGAGATCCTGGTACGCCTTCGGGTTCACCTTCACCCACATCTCGGCGCCGGTGCCCGCAATCGGGCCCTTGACGACGGCCGGCGCGCCGACCACCAGTACCTCGTCGGGGATCTTGGTGCCGCCGGTCACCAGTGCGCCCGCCGCGATCAGGCTGCGCGCACCGATCACCGCGCCGTCTAGGACGGTGGCGTGATTGGCGATCAACGCCTGGGCGCCGATGTGTGCGCCGTGGATGAGACACATGTGCGCGACGGTGGCCCCGGGACCGATGTCGACGGGGATGCCCGGCGGTGAGTGCAACACCGATCCGTCCTGCACGTTGGCGCCCTCACGCACCATCACCGGCCCGTAGTCGGCGCGCAGCACAGTGTTGAACCAGACTGACGCGCCGGCCTCGACGGTGACGTCGCCGATCAGGGTGGCAGTGGGGGCGACGAAGGCGGTGGGATCGACTCGCGGCGATCGGCCTTCGAACGAAAACAGCGGCATCGTTCAGATATACCGCAGGCCGGGTAACCGGCAGTGATGTGCTGATTGCCCGGCTGTAAATGTCCCCGTCATTGCGCGATCCGGTGCAAAAACTGTAACGTGTTCTAGTTAGAAGCCCAAAAAGTATGGAGGCGTCATGGCTACCGAGACTGCCGCTGTCCGCGAGATCGACGCCGGCGCCCTGCCCGACCGGTACGCCCGCGGCTGGCACTGCCTTGGCCCGGTGAAGGACTACCTGGACGGCGAACCGCACGGGATCGAGGCATTTGGCACACACCTCGTCGCGTTTGCCGACTCGCACGGCGACCTGCACGTCCTCGACGGCTACTGCCGGCACATGGGCGGCAACCTGGCGCAGGGCACCATCAAGGGCGACGAGGTCGCATGCCCGTTCCACGATTGGCGCTGGGGCGGGGACGGCAAATGCAAGCTGGTGCCCTACGCCAAACGCACCCCACGACTGGCCCGCACCCGATCCTGGACGACAGACGTCCGCAGTGGGCTGCTGTACGTGTGGCACGACCACGAAGGCAACCCACCACCGCCCGAGTTGCGTATCCCCGAACTTCCCGAGTTCGCCAGCGATGAGTGGACCGACTGGCGGTGGAACTCGATGCTCATCGAGGGCTCCAACTGCCGCGAGATCATCGACAACGTCACCGACATGGCGCACTTCTTCTACATCCACTTCGGTCTGCCGACGTACTTCAAGAACGTCTTCGAGGGTCACATCGCCTCGCAGTACCTGCACAACGTCGGCCGACCGGACGTCAACGATCTGGGCACCTCCTACGGTGAGGCGCACCTGGATTCCGAGGCGTCATACTTCGGCCCGTCTTTCATGATCAACTGGCTGCACAACAAGTACGGCGACTACAAGGCCGAGTCAATCCTGATCAACTGCCACTACCCGGTCACCCAGGATTCCTTCGTGCTGCAGTGGGGCGTCATCGTCGAAAAGCCCAAGGGCATGGACGAAAAGATGACCAATAAGCTGGCCAACGTCTTCACCGAGGGCGTCAGCAAGGGCTTCCTGCAGGACGTCGAGATCTGGAAGCACAAGACCCGCATCGACAACCCGTTGCTGGTCGAGGAGGACGGCGCCGTGTACCAGATGCGTCGTTGGTACCAGCAGTTCTACGTCGACGCCGCCGACGTCACGCCGGACATGACGGACCGCTTCGAGATCGAGGTGGACACCACCATCGCCAACGAGAAGTGGCATGTCGAGGTCGACGAGAACCTGCAGAAGCGGGCCGAAGAAGAAAAGACCGAGCAACCTGCGACATGAGCCCCTCCGACCAGCCGCCCGATGTCGATCGGTTAGCTCGGTCGATGCTGATGCTCCATGGCGATCGCCACGAGCATGACGAGCCGGCCTCCGCGGGCAGCGGTGGCGGATCCTGGTCCAAGGCACCGAATTTCACCAGTGATCCGGATCGGGCCGCCGCGGTACAGGCCGCTACTCAGGCCGACAAGACCCGCTACCTCACGTCGGGCCTGCAGCCGGTGGACTGCCGGTTCTGCCATGCCACCGTCAACGTCAAGCGCCTGGGTCCCGGACACACTGCGGTGCAATGGAATAACGAGGCATCGCAGCGCTGCGCCTATTTCGCCGAGATGCGCGCCAACGGCGAACCCAGTGCC
>NZ_JBAPMI010000216.1:0-7267 GCF_049278535.1 Mycobacterium sp.
TTGCAGAAGGGTGTCGACGTCGTCGTCGGCACGCCCGGCCGCCTGCTCGACCTCGCCCAGCAGGGCCACCTGCAACTCGGAGGGCTGTCGATGCTGGTGCTCGACGAGGCCGACGAAATGCTCGACCTGGGCTTCCTGCCGGACATCGAACGCATCCTGCGGCAGATCCCCGCCGAACGGCAGGCGATGCTGTTCTCGGCCACCATGCCGGACCCGATCATCACGCTGGCCCGCACCTTCATGAACCAGCCGACCCACATCCGGGCCGAGGCGCCGCACTCCTCGGCGGTACACGACCTCACCAAGCAGTACGCCTACCGCGCGCACGCGATGGACAAGGTCGAACTGGTCAGCCGGGTGCTGCAGGCGCGCGGACGCGGCGCCACGATGGTCTTCACCCGCACCAAGCGCACCGCGCAGAAGGTCGCCGACGAACTCGCCGAACGCGGTTTCGCCGTCGGCGCCGTGCACGGCGACCTGGGCCAGATCGCCCGCGAGAAGGCGCTGAAGCAGTTCCGCACCGGCGACATCGACGTGTTGGTCGCCACCGACGTCGCGGCCCGTGGCATCGACATCGACGACATCACCCACGTCATCAATTACCAGTGCCCCGACGACGAGAACACCTACGTGCACCGCATCGGCCGCACCGGACGGGCCGGTAAGACCGGTATCGCGGTCACGCTGGTGGACTGGGACGAGCTGGCCCGCTGGACGATGATCGACAAGGCGCTCGGGCTGGGCTGCCCGGACCCGGCCGAGACGTACTCCAACTCGCCGCACGTCTACGTCGAGCTGGACATTCCGACGGACATCCAGGGCTCCATCGGGGCGCCCAAGAAATCGCCGGTCAAGCGCGCCGCGTCCGGTGCCCGCAATGGCAACGAGCCCGCGCAACAGCGCAACAGCGACCGCCAGCGACGCCGCACCCGCGGCGGCAAGTCGGCGACCGGCCATGCCGACGCCGACAGCAACGCCGACACGGATGGGTCGACCCCAGCCGTGGACGGCGCGTCTGGCGACGGCACGCGAGCACGGCGCCGGCGCCGGCGCCCCCGCAAGTCGGCGGGCGCGACGGCTAGCGCCAACTAAGCCGGCGCCGCTGCAACCCGATGGTCAAGCCGGAACGCCGCACCAAGGCTGATCTTGTGGCTGCGGCCGCGATCGCGGTCGTGGTCGCCACGGCCGCGGCATTGATCTGGTGGACCAGCGACGCCCGGGCCACCATCAGCCGGCCGGCGACGGGGCCCGGTCCCAGCCCGAGGCTGGCCCACGAGGTGCCGGGCTCGCTCAAACAGCTCTGGACCGCCCCGAACGCGCCGACCGATCAGCCCGTCGTGGTCGCCGGAACCGTCGTCACCGCCGATGGGCGTGTGGTCCAGGGGCGTGATCCGGTCACCGGCCAGGTGCGATGGACCTACTCGCGCAACAGCGATCTGTGCGGGGTCGCCGGCGTCTACCGCTTCGCCGTGGCGGTCTACCGCGACGACCGCGGCTGTGGTCAGGCCAGCACGATCGAGGGATCCAGCGGCCAGCGCGGGCCCGCCCGCAGCAGCTTTGCCAACAAACGGGTCAGCCTGTCCTCCGACGGCACGACGGTGTTGTCGGCCGGCGATACCCGTCTTGAGCTGTGGCGCTCGGACATGGTCCGGATGCTGTCCTACGGCGAGATCGACGCGCGGATAAAGCCGTCGTCGAAGGGCTTGCACACCGGATGCCGATTGACGTCGGCGGCGGCCAGCTCGTCAGCGGTGTCGGTGTTCGAGGCATGCGGCCGGCAGGCCGATCTGCGGCTCAAGCTGCTGCGGCCGGCCAAGGAAGAGGACGAACCGGAACAGCGCGACGTGGCCGAGCCGGGCATCGGCGTGGATTCCGACGCCCGGGTGCTGGCGCTGGCGGAGACCAGGACGGCGGTCTACCTGCCGGCACCGCAGCCCAGGGTCGACGTCGTCGACGAATCGGGCGCCACCGTGGGAAGCACGCTGCTGCCCGAGCCGCCGTCGTCGTCCAGCGTGGTGAGCCGGCCCGGCAACCTGATCACCTGGTGGACCGGCGATCACGTGATGGTCTTCGATTCGGCGAACCTGACCTACCGCTACTCGATCGGGCCCGCCGGCTCGTCGTCCCCGGTCGGTCCGGCGACGTTGATGGGCGGCAAGTTGCTCGTCCCGGTGACCGGCGGCATCGCCGTCTGCGATCCGGTCACCGGTGTCGGCGAAGGCTTCCTGCCGGTGCAGCGGCCGCCGAGCGACTCGGCGGTGATACCGGCGGTTTCGGGGTCGCAGCTGCTCGAGCAGCGCGGCAACACCCTCGTCGCGCTCGGCTGATTACGCGTCGATGGTGAACGTCGGCAGCGCCTTGCCCGACTTCCAATGTTTGAGCAGCGACTGAGCCAACTCCTGGTAGGCCGACGCCCCTTTGTTCTTGCGCGCCGCCAGCACCGAGGACCCCGATGCGCTGGCCTCGGCGAAACGCACCGTGCGCGGGATGGGCGGCGCCAGCACCGGCATGTCGTAACGATCCGCGACGTCGAGCAGCACGTCGCGGGTGTGGGTGGTACGCGGGTCGTACAGCGTCGGCAGCGCACCCAGCAGTCGCAGGCCCGGGTTGGTGATCTGCTGAACGTCGTGGACCGTGCGCAGGAACTGTCCGACGCCGCGATGCGCCAACGTCTCACACTGCAGCGGCACGATGACCTCGTCGGCGGCGGTGAGACCGTTCAGGGTCAGCACGCCGAGTGACGGCGGGCAGTCGATCATCACGACGTCGAACGTGTCGCCGAGTTTGTCCAGCGCCCGCTTGAGAGCGTACTAGCGGCCGGCCCGCATCAGCAGCATCGCCTCGGCACCGGCCAGGTCGATGTTCGCCGGCAGCAGCGTCATCCCCTCCGCGGTGTCGACCAGCGCGGCGTTGGGTTCCACCTCGCCGAGCAGCACCTCGTGCACCGAGACTGCCAACTTGTCCGGGTCCTGGCCGAGCGAAAACGTCAGACACCCCTGCGGGTCCAGATCGATCAGCAGCACGCGTCGTCCCGCATCGACCATCGCCGCACCCAGCGACGCGACCGTCGTCGTCTTGGCCACCCCGCCCTTCTGGTTGGCCACCGCCAGCACTCGGTTCCCCTTCATCAGGCTCCGCTCCTCCTATGTCTGTCGCCGGCGGTTAACACCTGCCATCCTGGCATCAACACCATGGTGCCCGCGCGCGGATGGCCATGTGTGTCAGGCAGAATCGTCGAGATGGGCTTGGAAAACAGCCGCGAGAGCCACCGACTGGTGTTGTTGCGCCACGGCGAAACCGAGTGGTCGCTGGCGGGGCGGCACACCGGGTCCACCGATCTCGACCTCACCGACAACGGACGTGCCCAGGCCGTCGCCGCGGGCCCCGCGCTGGCCGACCTGCGCCTGGACGATCCGAAGGTGATCAGCAGTCCGCGCCGGCGGGCCGTGGAGACCGCCGAGCTCGCCGGTCTGACCGTGGACGAGAAATCCGAGCTGCTCGCCGAATGGGATTACGGCTGCTACGAAGGCGAGACGACCGCCGACATCCACAAATCCCGACCCGACTGGTCGATCTGGACGCACGGCAGCCCGGACGGCGAGTCGGTGGCACAAGTCTGCGAGCGCGCGGACCGGGCCGTCGCGCTGGCCCTGGAGCTGATGGCGTCGCGTGACGTGGTGTTCGTCGGTCACGGCCACTTCTCCCGCGCCATCATCACCCGCTGGTTGCAGCTGCCACTGATCGAGGGCAGCCGCTTCGCCATGCCCCCCGCCTCCGTCGCGATCGGCGGGTTCGAACACGGGATCCGCCAGCTGGGTGCGCTGGGTCTCCCTCATCCCAATGACGACTGAGCCGAATGAGGGCTGAACCGCCGTTCGTGCTGTGCGGGCCGGCCGGCGTGGTGATCGCCGACGGCGTGCAGGCCTGCTATCGCGAGGTAGCCGCCGCGCAGTCGGCGTTGCGCTCAGGTAGGACACCAATGGTGCTGGGCGCGTTGCCTTTTGATGTCGACGGGCCCGCAGCGTTGATGGCGCCACGCTCGGTGCGCCACACCGATGAACTGCCGGACTGGCCGACCGGCCCGATGCCTGCGGTGCAGGTGACCGGGGAGCTTCCCGCTCCCGACGAGCACCGCGCCCGGGTTCGGCGGGCCTGCGACGAGCTGACCGCTCCGGGCAGCACGCTGCAGAAGGTAGTGCTGGCCCGCGCCCTGCAGCTGGCAGCCGATGGCCCACTCGACGCCCGGATCATTCTGCGCCGGCTGGCCGCCAACGACCCGGCCGCCTACGGCTATCTGGTCGACCTGTCGGCGGCCGGCGGGACGTACGCAGGCACGGCGCTGATCGGTGCCAGCCCGGAGCTGTTGGTTGCGCGCGACGGCGACCGGGTGAGCTGTCAGCCGTTCGCCGGCTCGGCGCCGCGTGCCGCCGACCCCGAACTCGACGCCACCGCGGGCGCCGCGCTCGCCGATTCGTCCAAGGATCGCCACGAGCATCAATTGGTGATCGACAGCATGGCCGAGGCCTTGCGGCCGCTTTGCAGCGAGTTGACCGTCGCCCCCACTCCCACGCTGAGCCGTACCACCGCGCTGTGGCATCTCAGCACGCCGATCACCGGGCGACTGCGCGACATATCAACCACCGCAATCGATTTGACGCTCGCACTACACCCCACCCCGGCGGTCGGCGGGGTGCCGGCCGATGCCGCTGCTCGGCTCATCCACACGCTGGAAGGCGATCGCGGGTTCTACGCCGGCGCCGTGGGCTGGTGCGACGCCGCGGGTGACGGGCGCTGGGTGGTGACCATCCGCGGCGCCCAACTGGCGGCCGATCGCCTTACGGCGCTGGCTCACGCCGGCGGCGGGATCGTCGCCGAATCCGACCCCGACGGCGAAGTCGCCGAGACGACAACAAAATTCATCACCATTCTGTCCGCGCTGGGGGTTCAACCGTGACCGTACGCATCCGTCGTGCCGCACCCGCCGATGCCCCGGCGATCACCGCGATGATCCACGGCCTGGCGCGCTTCGAACGCGCCGCCGATCAATGCACTGTCGTCGAAACACAAGTCAGCACCGCGCTTTTCAGCCCAAACCCGACGCTGCACGCACACGTCGCCGAGGTGGACGGTGAAGTCGCAGCGATGGCTCTCTGGTTCCTCAACTTCTCCACCTGGGACGGTGTCGACGGCATCTATCTGGAAGATCTCTACGTAGAGCGGCGATTTCGCCGGTTCGGCCTGGCTCGCGGCCTGCTGACGGCGCTGGCCCGGGAGTGCGCCGCGCACAACTACACCCGGCTGTCGTGGGCGGTGCTGAACTGGAACACCGACGCGATCGCGCTGTATCAGGCTGTCGGCGCTCAACCGCAGCGCGAGTGGACCACCTATCGGCTCTCTGGTTCCGACTTGGCGGAGCTGGCCGGACCGGGCTGATCGCCGGAGACCCAGCGCAACGCTGCCGGACTGAACAACAGCGCCAGCGCGATCAACGCCAGCGCCGCCACCGGGACACCGATCGGCGCCCGATGCGAGCCCACGGTCAAATACCACGCCACGGGCAGCAGCAACAGCTCGGCGAACACCGCTAACCCTCGGCCCCAGCGCCTGCCGATCAGTAGTGCCCAGCCGGCAGCCAGCACGGCACCGCCGGCCACGAGGAACCACACGGCAGTGCCGAACCCGTTGGCCACCTTCTGATCCGCGCCACCGATCGCCCGAATCAGCAGGACCGCTGCGACCACCACGCCCGTCGCACCCTGAGCTCCAACGATCAATCCGGCGCCACGCACACTGGCCGGAGGACGCGTGATCACCGCCTCAGCGTAGCCACCCTGGCTCACCCGAAAGTCGCGCTCTCCCCCGCAAGCGGGAGGTGCCCCCACCTCGGTCCGCGACGCGGCCCGCATCGTCGCCGCTCCCGTAGGCTTTGGCCTCATGCGCGCCGTGCTGATCGTCAACCCCACCGCGACGTCGACCACCACCGCCGGCCGCGATCTGCTGGCTCACGCGCTGAAAAGCCGTCTCGAATTGACCGTCGAGCACACCCGGCACCGCGGCCACGGCGGCGAAATCGCCCAGGCCGCGGTCCAGCACGGGGTCGATCTCGTCGTCGTGCACGGCGGCGACGGCACGGTGAGCAATGTGGTCAACGGCCTGCTCGGCAAACCCGGGCAGCTGCCCAACGGACACGTCCCGGCGCTGGCGATCGTCCCCGGTGGATCGGCGAACGTGACAGCGCGGTCGCTGGGCATTCAGCCCGGCCCGATCGACGCCACCAACCAGCTCATCTGGCTGCTCGACAAGTACGGCCCGGAAAAGAAGTGGCGCCGGATCGGGCTGATCGACTGCGGCGAGCAGTGGGCGGTGCTGAACGCCGGCATGGGGGTCGACGCCGAGGCGGTGGCCAAGGTCGAGGCCCAACGGGAAAATGGCAAAAAGGTCACCCCGACGCGCTACATCACCGCGGCGACGCGCGCAACGCTCGGTTACTCCCGCAAGCCACCGCGGCTGACCGTGGAACTCCCCGGCCACGAGCCGGTCACCGGCGTCTACTTCGTCTTCGTGTCCAATTCCAGCCCATGGACCTACGCCGACGACCGGCCGATGTGCACCAACCCCGGAACCACCTTCGAGGCCGGCCTGGGCGTCTTCGGCGTCACCCGGTTGAAGGTCGTGCCGAGTCTGAGACTGGTTGCGCAGATGTTCTCCAAGCGGCCCAAGATCGAGGGTGAGCAGGTGGTTCGTGACGACAACGCCGACTGTGTGCGGGTGACCTGCGCCGATCCGCCCATGGCGAGCCAATTCGACGGCGACTACCTGGGGGTACGCGAACGGATGACGTTCCGCGCGGTCCCCGACGCCCTGGACGTCGTCGCTCCGCCCGCGAAAAGGCTGCCCGACCTGCGGTGATCGCATGTTGTGGGCAAAACCACTGGTCAGGGCCCGCAGAAGTGTAGTACAAACGATTAAGGGATTTGGTAACAGATCTTTGAAGTGACATTGCCCACGGACCAACGAGCCACTATTGACATCTGTTGAGCCTGTGAAACGATCGAGCGATCGCATGCAACGGTACGGAAACATTTCTCGTGCCTGCGTTAACAGCCGAAGAAAATCATTCGTGCGCACATTGCTGCGCACACAGTGAGGAGTAACGACCTATGGATTGGCGCCACAACGCGGTCTGTCGCGACGAGGACCCGGAGCTGTTCTTCCCTGTCGGGAACAGCGGACCGGCTCTCGCGCAGATCGCCGACGCGAAATTGGT
>NZ_JBAPMI010000217.1:0-2571 GCF_049278535.1 Mycobacterium sp.
GAGTGGAGTCCGTACCGGCTCCGCAGTTGCTACAGGGCGATTACGTCGTGGTGGAGGCGGGGGAGTTGATCCCCGCCGACGGCGACGTTATCGACGGTGTCGCCAGTGTCGACGAGTCTGCCATCACCGGTGAATCGGCGCCGGTGATCCGGGAGTCCGGTGGCGACCGGTCCGCAGTCACCGGCGGTACCACCGTGCTGTCGGACCGCATCGTCGTCAAGATCACCCAGGAGCCGGGTAAGAGCTTCATCGACCGCATGATCGCTCTCGTCGAGGGCGCCAACCGGCAGAAGACGCCGAACGAGATCGCGCTGAACATCTTGCTGGCGGCGCTGACCATCATCTTCGTGTTCGCCGTGACCACCCTGCAGCCGTTGGCGATCTACTCCAAGGTCAACAACCCGGGCGTCGCCGACACGCCGGCACTGACCAGCAACGGGGTCAGCGGCGTCGTCTTGGTGGCGCTGCTGGTCTGCCTCATCCCCACCACCATCGGCGCGCTGTTGTCGGCGATCGGTATCGCCGGTATGGACCGACTGGTACAGCGCAATGTCCTGGCGATGTCGGGCCGCGCGGTCGAGGCAGCCGGTGACGTCAACACGCTGCTGCTGGACAAGACCGGAACGATCACGCTGGGTAACCGGGAGGCTTCCGACTTCATCCCGGTCGGAACTGTCACCGACGAGGCGCTCGCCGACGCCGCCCAGCTGTCCAGCCTCGCCGACGAAACACCCGAGGGTCGCTCGATCGTCGTGTACGCCAAGGAGGCCTACGGGCTACGCGAGCGCTCGCCGGGCGAACTCAACAACGCCCACTGGGTCGAGTTCACCGCGACGACGCGGATGTCCGGTGTCGACCTCGAGGGACGGCAGCTGCGCAAAGGCGCGGCCAGCTCGGTCACCAAATGGGTCCGCGAGCAGGGCGGGACCATTCCCGACTTGCTCGGCGAGATCGTCGACGGCATCTCGGCCGCGGGCGGAACCCCGTTGGTCGTCGGCGTCGTCACCAACGGACAAGCCGACGTACTCGGTGTCATCCACCTCAAGGACGTGGTCAAGCACGGCATGCGGGCCCGCTTCGACGAGATGCGCACGATGGGCATCAGAACGGTGATGATCACCGGTGACAATCCGTTGACCGCGCGAGCGATCGCCGAGGAAGCGGGTGTCGACGATTTCCTCGCCGAGGCCACCCCCGAAGACAAGATGATGCTGATCAAGCGTGAACAGGAAGGCGGTCGGCTGGTCGCGATGACCGGTGACGGCACGAACGACGCACCCGCGCTGGCTCAGGCCGACGTCGGGGTGGCGATGAACAGCGGAACCAGCGCGGCCAAAGAAGCCGGCAACATGGTCGACCTGGACTCCGATCCGACCAAACTGATCGAGATCGTGGAGATCGGCAAGCAACTGTTGATCACCCGCGGCGCGTTGAGCACGTTCTCGATTGCCAACGACATCGCAAAGTACTTCGCGATCATCCCGGCCATGTTCGTGGCGTTGTTTCCCGGTTTGGACCTGATCAACGTCATGCGGCTGCACAGCCCGCAGTCGGCGATTCTTTCCGCGGTGATTTTCAACGCGATCATCATCGTCCTACTGATTCCGTTGGCCCTACGCGGCGTTCAGTACACGCCGAGCAGTGCGTCAAAGCTGTTGAGCCGCAACCTTTATCTATACGGTCTGGGCGGCATCGTCGCCCCGTTCATCGGTATCAAGCTGATCGACCTGGTCGTGCAATTCATTCCCGGGATGGGCTGAGAAATGAACCGCGTCGGCGACGATGCGGTGGGGGTACCTCCAGCCGCGCAGCGGCGAGGGGGCCGAAGCGATGAAGAGGAGCGGCGCAAATGAATTTTTCCAACATCATTCGCCAGCACTGGGCGGCCCTGCGCGCGCTGCTGGTGCTGACCGCAATCACTGGGATCATCTACCCGCTGGCTGTATGGGCGATCGCGTTGCTGCCCGGACTGCACGCTAACGCAGAAGGGTCGATCATCGACATGGCGGGAAAGCCGGTGGGTAGCAAGCTGATCGGCCAGTCGTTCACCGACAAGGACGGCAATCCGCTGCCGCGATACTTCCAGAGCAGGCCGTCTGCGGCCGGTGCCGGCTACGACCCGATGGCATCGGGAGCCACCAACCTCGGACCGGAAAGCATCGTCGACACGCCGGCCGATCCGAGCAAGCTGGCTCCTGGCGCTGACCCGTCCACTGCGGGCTTCAAACCCAGCCTGCTGACCCAGGTCTGCTCGCGCAGTATCGCGGTCGGCAAGCTCGAAAACGTCGACGGGTCCCGACCGTTCTGCACCGGCGGCGGAGTAGGCGCAGTGCTGTCGGTGATCGGGCCACGCGACTCGACCGGCAATGTCACCCATCCGACCCAGGTGGTCAGCGTCAATGAACCGTGCTCGAAGCCTGCGAGTGCGCCCGCGTCGGCGTTCCAACAGTTCTACGAAGGCGTGCGGGTGCAGTGCGCCCAATATGGCCAGGACTACTCGAGCGGTCAGATCGTCCCGGTTCGCGGGGCGGCGCCGGATCACCCGGTTGTGCCGGCCGATGCCGTCACCGC
>NZ_JBAPMI010000218.1:0-13915 GCF_049278535.1 Mycobacterium sp.
CCCGCGTCGGCGTTCCAACAGTTCTACGAAGGCGTGCGGGTGCAGTGCGCCCAATATGGCCAGGACTACTCGAGCGGTCAGATCGTCCCGGTTCGCGGGGCGGCGCCGGATCACCCGGTTGTGCCGACCGATGCCGTCACCGCCAGCGCAAGTGGTCTGGATCCCGACATCTCTGCGGCATACGCCGACATTCAGGTGGCGCGGGTGGCCAGCACCCGCGGAATCAGCGCGGCGCAGGTGCGCGCTGCGGTGAGCCACAATCAGCACGCCCGCCTGCTCGGCGTTTTCGGCGAGCCAACGGTCAACGTGGTGGCGCTCAATCTGCAGCTCGACCGCGAACTCCCGGTGAAGTCTTGACCTTCCCGGTGGATGATGTCCATGTGACTTCCACCAACCAACCGGCGGTTCCACCGGCGAGGGGCCCCGACGAGCCGCGTTCCGTGCACACCACGTACCAGGAAGAAGCGCTTGGCCACCTGGTGCAGTCGCAGCGACGGGGCGATTTGCGCATATACCTCGGCGCGGCACCGGGTGTCGGCAAGACCTGCGCGATGCTCGGCGAGGCACACCGCCGACTGGAGCGCGGTACCGACGTCGTCGCTGCGGTCGTAGAGACCCACGGCCGCAAAAAGGTCGGCGAACTAGTCAAGGGCATCGAAGCCATACCGCCGCATTACATCTCCTATCGCGGAAGCATGTTTCCCGAACTCGACATCGAGGCAGTGCTGCGGCGCAAGCCGGAGGTGGCCCTGGTCGACGAATACGCACACAGCAACATCCCCGGCAGCGTCAATGGAAAGCGTTGGCAGGACATCGAAACACTGCTTGACGCCGGCATCACGGTGATCTCGACACTCAATATCCAGCACCTGGAAAGTCTCAACGACGTCGTCGCACAGATCACCGGCATCGAACAACGCGAAACGGTGCCCGACGAAGTCGTCCGGAAAGCGGCCCAGATCGAACTGGTCGACATCACACCGGAAGCGTTGCGGCGCAGGCTCGCCCACGGAAACGTCTACCCGTCCGAACGCATCGATGCCGCGCTCTCGAACTACTTTCGTCAAGGCAACCTGACCGCACTCCGCGAGATCGCCCTGCTCTGGCTTGCCGACCAAGTCGACTCCGCATTGGCGAAATACCGCGCCGACAAGAAGATCACCGATACCTGGGAAGCGCGCGAACGCGTGGTGGTCGCGGTCACCGGCGGCCCGGAGTCGGAAACCTTGGTACGCCGCGCATCCCGCATCGCGTCGAAGTCAAGCGCCCAACTCATGGTGGTGCACGTCGTCCGCGGCGACGGACTGTCCGCAGTATCGCCACGCGAGATGGGCAAGGTGCGCGAGCTCGCCGCCAGCATCGGAGCCACCGTCCACATCGTGGTCGGTGAGGAGGTGTCCTGCGCGCTCTTGGATTTCGCCCGCGAGACCAACGCCACCCAGCTGGTTCTCGGCAGCTCTCGACGGTCGCGATGGGCCAGCATCTTCAGCGAGGGAATCGGCGCGGCGACCATCAACAACTCGGGCAAGATCGACGTGCACATGGTCAGCCACGAGCAGGCCAACCGCGGCTTGCCGTTCTCGGCTATTTCGCCACGCGCGCGCCAGCTGATGTCCTGGCTCGCCGCCATCACCCTCCCGTGGGGCATCTTGGCGGTCACCATGCGGTTGGATCCGACGCTCGACATCGGCGGCAAATCCGCCATCTTCTTCGCCGGGGTGATCGGCGTCGCGTTGTTCGGTGGTGTGGCGCCCGCTGTGCTGGCCGGGGCAGTGTCCGGGGTGTTACTGGACTACTTCCATACCGAACCGCGATACTCGTTGACCGTCGCCAAGACGAGCAACCTGTTGACCATCGTGCTTCTGCTCGGGATCGCGATGGCGATCGCCGTGCTGGTGGACGCCGCGGCCAGCCGGGCCCGAGAGGCCAGGCGGGCAAGCCAGGAGGCCGAGCTGCTCTCGCTGTTCGCCTCGTCCGTGCTCCGTGGCGCCGATCTCAGCACGCTGCTGGAGCGGGTGCGCGAGGCATACTCCCAGCGCGCGGTGTGTCTGGTGCGGGAGGTCGAGGGCCACCCGGTAGCGGTCGCGGGCGTTGGCGCGAATCCATGCGTGAAAGTCGACGCCGCTGACACTGCGGTGAAGGTCGGCGACGAGGAGTTCTGGCTATTGATGTCCGGGCGCGCTTTGACCGGCCGCGACCGCAGGGTGCTCTCCGTCGTTGCGACCCAGGCCGCTGGTCTGGTCAAACGAGACGAGCTCGCCGAAGAGGCGGAAAAGGTTAAATCGCTCGCCGAAGCAGACGACTTGCGCCGGCTGCTGCTGTCGGCTCTCGGCCACGACCTGCGGACTCCGCTGACTGCCGCCAAGGCCGCGGCATCCAGCCTGCGCGCCGAGGACGTCTGGTTCTCCCCGGAGGACACCGGTGAGTTGCTTGCCACTATTGAAGAATCGGTGGATCAGTTGACCTTGCTGGTGGCGAACCTGCTGGACTCGTCTCGGCTGGCGGCCGGCGTGGTGCGGCCAGAGCTGACCGAGGTCTACCTCGAAGAGGTCGTGCAGCGCGCGCTCATCGGCATCGGGGGGCGCAACACCATTTACGGACGGGCCAGCATCGACCGGGTCAAGGTGGAGGACGGTGGCACGGTCGCCTTGGGCGATGCCGGCCTGCTGGAGCGGGTGCTGTCAAACCTGATCGACAATGCGCTGCACTACGCGCCGGGAAGCATGGTGCGGGTCAACGCGGGACAGGTCGGAGACCGGGTCTTGATCAACGTTATCGACGAAGGCCCGGGAGTATCAAAAGGCGCCGCCGAGCAGATGTTCCAGCCGTTCCAGCGGCTCGGCGATTTCGACACGACCACCGGTCTGGGCCTCGGCCTGTCGGTGGCCAAAGGATTCGTCGAGGCGATGGGCGGCACCATCACTGCGAGCGACACTCCCGGCGGCGGGCTGACGATCTTGGTCGATCTGGCCGCGCCGGCGACAGCGCAGGCCGCAGCGACGAATACGAGGGCCGCCGATGACCGCGCCGGCGACGAGGCAGAGCCCAGCGATGACGAGGAGCGGCGTTCGTGACTAGGGTGCTGGTGGTCGACGATGACCCCCAGCTGCTACGCGCACTGCGCATCAACTTGTCGGTACGCGGCTACGAGGTGATCACCGCCCCGACGGGGTCCCGCGCATTGGCGGTGGCCGCCGAACACCCACCCCAGGTAGTGATCCTGGATCTCGGCATGCCTGATATCTCCGGTATCGAGGTGCTCGCCGGCCTGCGCGGCTGGCTGACGGCTCCGGTGATCGTGCTGTCCGCTCGCACCGATTCCTCAGACAAAGTCGGCGCACTCGACGCGGGCGCTGACGACTACATGACGAAACCGTTCGGCATGGACGAGCTGTTGGCTCGATTGCGGGCCGCGGTGCGGCGGGCCGCGGTGGCTACCGGCGCGGACAACCCCGTCGTGGAAACGAAGTCGTTTCTCGTCGACCTCTCGGCCAAACGGGTCATCAAGAACGGCGAGGAAGTCCATCTGACCCCGACGGAATGGGGCATGCTGGAAATGCTGGTGCGCAATCGCGGCAAGCTGGTCGGTCGCGAAGAGCTACTCAGAGAGGTCTGGGGACCCAAGTACGCCAAGGAAACCCATTATCTGCGCGTCTTTCTCGCGCAGTTGCGGCGCAAGCTCGAGGACGACCCGTCGCGTCCCGCCCATCTGCTGACCGAGGCGGGCATGGGCTACCGCTTCGAGGTGTGATGGGTTGCGCGAGAATGGATTCGCGCTGCGATGCGACCGCCTGTGTCGTCACGACATGACGAGTCACATTCCGTGCCAGCAAAATTGAATGTTGCGGCCGGAATCGACAATGTCGTGGTGTAGCCTGTACTGGTAGCGGCGTCAGCAAAGCGGGTGCGCAGCCGCGCGAAGTCTCCGGCTCGATCGCAATCAGGTACACCCCAGTGGCGGATGAGAGTATGCAGCATCACATCATTGTCAGCGGTGACGATGCGCTGGCCACCACGATCATCGAGGAGATGGAAAGCGCCGGCGCGAACGTTGTCCGACTGGACGACGGCGAGTTCACCTCAGTCGCTGAAGATTTAGACCGAGCCGAGATCGACGACGCGCTCGCAGTCGTGTGTGCCGGCGACGACGATGCCGTCAACCTCGAAATCGCCTTGCTGGCAAGGAGGGCCAATCCCTCCGTACGTGTGGTCGCCAGGTTGGCAAATGACGTGCTGCGCGCGGCGATGGCCGACGAGAACGGGCCCGGCGCGATCCTCGATGTCGCCGACTTGACCGCGCCGTCGGTGGTCGAGGCATGCCTGGCGCGGCGAGCCCACCCTTTCGAGGCGGCCGGGGTTGAGTTCCTGGTCTCGGGCAGCGAGGCACCACGCGCGGCGACGCTTCGCGAGATCTACGGCGACCTGGCCCCAGTGGCGATCATCCACGGGGAGAACTCATCCAGTCCGGGCGAGATCGAGGTGTGCCCGACCCGAAATCAACGGGTGCTCGCAGGGGACCGTGTGGTGATGATCGGCACCGCCGACGAGTCGGCCGAGCGCGGTCTCAAGATCCGGCGGCCAACCGAAACGCGATCACAGCGAGCGCGACTACGACGACTGCTCGACGGCGTACGGACGGTCGTCAACGACTTCAACCCGGCGTTCTATCCGGCCCTGGCGGCTGCCCTGACTCTCATCGTCATCTCAATGATGCTGCTGCACTACAACTATCGGCATCCGCGAATGACGTGGGTCGACGCGTTGTACTTCACCATCGAGACCATCACGACAACGGGCTACGGCGACTTCAGCTTCGCTCATCAGGAAACATGGCTCCGCCTGTTCGCCGCCATGCTGATGTTCGGTGGCGCGACCACGATCGCGTTGCTGGTCGCATTCATCGCCGACGTGCTGCTGTCCCGCCGCTTCGTCTTCGCCTCAGCACGCCCGCGGGTACGCCATTTGCGCAACCACGTCATCGTCGTCGGCCTGAGTGCGCTGGGCATGCGGGTGGTTACCGACCTGCTCGCGTCCGGGCACGACGTAGCGGTCATCGAGATCGACGAGGACAACCGGTTCTTGTCGGCGGCACGCGCCCTCGACGTGCCGGTGATCTTCGGCGACGCGACACTGGTTCAGACGCTCGAGGCGGCGCGCGTCGAACGCGCCCGCGCAGTGGCCGTGCTGACCCGCGACGACATGATCAACATCGAGACCGGGATCGTGCTGGCCGAGATGCTCGGGCCGCGGGTGATGCCCAGAATCAACCGGCGCGCTGAGGTTTCGGTGGTGCTCCGGGTGTACGACCGTGCGCTGGGTCTGGCGGTCGCGCAGCGGTTCGGTTTCGAGAACGTCCGCTCCTCTGTCGCACTTGCCGCACCGTGGTTCATTGGCGCCGCGATGGGTGTCGAGGTGCTGGGTACCTTCTCGATCGGCCAGAGTTCGTTCATGGTCGGTGCGATGCTGGTGGCCGACGGCAGCGAACTCGACGGATTGCAGATGGGCAAATTGTCGAGCAAGACGCGCGTGATCGCGATCTACCGGGAGGACTCCCCGATCGATCTGCGCCCTCGCCACGAGGGGCGGCTTCGGGGCGGTGACACCGTGTACCTGGTCGGCCCGTACCGGGAATTGGTGGCCACCCTGCGTAAGGGATTGCCGCCCCGGCACGCCGTTGCCGATCCGGAACGCCCGGACGACGCCGAGGAACCACCCGCACAACAGCAGGATGCCGACGCCAGCCGCCAAGCACGCACCGGCTGAGCGTCACCAGATCGGTATTTCACGCTCCCGTACAGCATCCTTACGGAAACCTGGCAACTCGCTGGAGAGCCCCCTGCCGGGGAGAGATGCCGTCAGCCACCGCTTAGACTCGGGCCAACCGTTGCGCCGGGGGAGAAAACGCTGGTCAAAGCTTTGATGAACCTGAAAAATACGAAGGATTAACCTGAGACTTATACGTGATCGCTACCGCAATGCATCATTGAGTGGGCGCGATTATCTGTCCGACCCGCTTTAAGAACTGATAATGAAATACCCGCCGGACGGGACACTCCGCTGGTGAGAACATTATTCCCACGGCTAGACACCACGAATTAGGCGGCCTGCTCAACCTTTATCGGAAAGGGAAAACATGCTTTCGGGGACCGAGGAGCCCCTATGTCGCAAGCACCCGCTGGCGAATTTGCCGGAGTTCCGCAGCACCGTGAGCGGCGCAGACGCGCCCGCCGCGACGCCCCTGGCGTCGCCGACATCGGCTGACGACGCGCCGCACTCGGTAGCGACAAAGGTCCTGGCGCGTGCCACCATTCACCCAACGGTCAATGGCGCGGCCACGACCGGATGCCTGGTCGGCTCGACCGCGGGAATTAGAGGGGTTGGCTAGCCATGGATTTCGGGAATTACCCGCCGGAGATCAACTCCGCTCGCATGTACGCGGGCGCCGGGTCGGGACCGATGCTGGTAGCCGCTGAGGCTTGGGACACGTTGGCCGCCGAACTCCAATCGGTGGCCAACTCTTATCAGTCCGTGGTGTCGGGATTGACCGCCGGCCCTTGGCAGGGCCCCGCTTCAGCGACGATGAGTGCTTCGGCAGCGTCCTATGCGGCGTGGCTACGAGCCACCGCCGCGCAGGCCGAGGAGACCGGCGCCCAGGCCAAATCCGCGGCCGCCGCCTATCAGACGGCGTTTTCGGCGACGGTGCCGCCGCCGATGGTCGCGGCCAACCGCAGCCAGTTGATGACCCTGATCGCCACTAACCTGTTCGGCCGAAACACCCAGGCGATCGCGGCGAACGAAGCGCAGTACGGCCAGATGTGGGCCCAGGACGTGGCGGCGATGTATGGCTACGCAGCGTCATCGGCTTCCGCCACCCAGCTGACGCCGTTCAACCCACCGCAGCAGACCACGAACCCCGGCGGCACGGCCGGTCAGTCAGCTGCGGTCAGCCAGGCCACCGGCACGGCGGCCGGCAACGCGCAGAACGCCGTGTCATCAATCCAGCAAGCTTTCTCGGTGGTGCCCAACGCACTGCAGAGCGCGGCCGCGGCACCCGCCGCTGCCGGCGACTCGTTGAGCACGATCGCCGACCTGATCTCGATTTTCATCGACCTACCGGCGGGGTTGGCGACGTTCGCGGCCGACATTCCGCTGGGAAGCCTGGGGATTGTCGCCCTCCCCTTCGACGTGGTCGGCGCATTGACCGGTACCCACACCGACCGGATCGTCAGTGGATGGAATGGGGAGCAAACCTGGCCGGGTGAAGGGCCCGCACCTGTCGAACCGTTCCCTGCGCCGCTGCTGAATTTGCAGCCAGGCGCAATGCCGACGCCCAAGCCCAGCGTCGCCGCCGGGCTGGCCGAGTCGAACTCGGTAGGCGGATTGTCGGTACCGCCGACCTGGACCATCTCCACACCCGCGGTGAAGCCGACCGCAGTGACATTGCCGGCGCTACCGGAAGCAGCCGCGGGCGCCGTCGCCGGGGAATCCGGCGCGTCCGGAAGCGCCTTGAGCGAGATGGCGCTGGCCGGGATGGCCGGCCGGGCCATGGCCGGGACAGTTGGCACCGGCGTCGGTCGCGGTGGCAAGGCACCCCAAGGCGCCGGCGCGGTGGCCCGCACCAGCGCGGCGCCAAATACCGCTGACCGCAAGACAACTGGTGGCGATGATGCCACAGAGACCAAGCCCCGGACCGTGGTCACCGGAGTCGCCGCCGAGTTGCGCGAGTTCGCCAAGCTTCGCGACGAGGGCATTCTGACCGATGACGAGTACACCGAGCAGAAGAATCGCCTGCTTGGCCGCTGACACGCCCACCGCCGTCTGGCGGATACCTCAGTCGTCTGGAAAAGGAATGCGCAGCAATGGATTTCGGTTTCTATCCGCCGGAGATAAACTCCGGCCGGATGTATTCCGGTCCGGGATCGGGGCCGATGCTGGCCGCTGCGCAAGCCTGGGTAGCGCTCGCTGACGAGCTGTACACGGCGGCCAGCGGCTACCAATCGGTCGTGTCGGAGCTGACATCCGGCGCCTGGTCGGGCCCGTCGTCTGCGTCGATGAGCGCCGCGGCAGTGTCCTTTGTCGAATGGTTGAGAGCGACCGCCGCGCAGGCTGAGGAATCCGCCGCCCAAGCGCACGCCGCGGCCGCCGGTTACGAGACCGCGTTCGCGATAACGGTGCCACCACCGATGATTGCGGCCAACCGTAGCCTGCTGGCAGCGCTGTTGGCTACCAACTTCTTTGGGCAAAACACGCCGGCAATCGCCGCCACCGAGATCCAGTATGCCGAGATGTGGGCGCAAGACGCTGCGGCGATGTACGGCTACGCGGCCTCCTCGGCATCGGCGACGTCGCTGTCACCGTTCACCCAGCCGCAGCAGAACACCGATCCCGCGTCGTCGGCCAGTCAGGCGGCAACGGCCAGCCAGGCCACCTCCGCCGGCCAAGTGCAAAGCGTCGTTTCGTCTGCCCAGCAAGCCTTTTCCGCGGTCCCGAATGTCCTGCAGGGCCTGGCGACGTCCGACTCGGCAGCAACCGGATCCGCTGCCACCGTTCCGTTGAACCTGTTGAGCGACCTGATCACGCTCTTCGTCTCGGTGCCATCGGATCTGACGTTTTTTGCCGCGGTCATACCGGTGGACATCGCGGCCGGGCCGGTCGACCTGCCGTACGCCATAGTGGATTCAGAGACTGGTCAGCACGCCGACCGCATCGTCAGCGACTGGAACGGCGACGACCCGTTCATCAGGCGAAGCGGTATCCCCTCGTATGACTTCCCGGCGACCATTCTCAACCCCAGCCCAAACGCCGCGTCCGCGATATCGGCGGGCATGGCGGACGCGGAATCGCTTGGTGGATTGTCGGTGCCATCGGGATGGACCGTGGCCGCACCCGAGGTGAAACCGACCGCCTTCACGACATCGCTCGCCACCACGAACGCCGCGGCCGCGCCGGCCGCCGAAGCCGGTGCGGCAAACACGTTCAACCAGATGGGAATTGGCGGTATGGCGGGTCAGGCCATGGCCGGCCCGCCAGCCGCCGGCGAGCCCCAGGAGAGCGGTAAGCCGGCTCGGCTGACCGGGCGCCCCGCGGACCCTCCCGCACACGAAGACGTCGAAGCGTCGCCGGCACCGCGGACGGTCGTCACCGGAGTCGCGGCCGCGATCCGCGACATCGCCGGGCAGCGCGCGCGCGGCTATCTGACCGAGGAAGAGTACAAAGAGCAGAAGAAGCGACTGCTCGAAATCTCCTCCGGGAACCGGCCGTTGGCTTAGCTCAGCCGACGATCGACAGCGCGATGCCGTCCAAGATGTCGTGCTCGCTGACCGTCAACTCCTCGATACCGGCGCGCTCGCGCAGGGCCAATGCCAGTTCCTCGATGACGATGGCGCCGCCGCCGATCACGTCGACCCGCCCCTCGTGCATGGGTCCCAGAGCGGCGCGCTGTGCCCGGGGCATGGCGATCAGCCCGTCGCAGACCGTGAGCAACCGATCCACTCCGACGCGCGAAAGATGAATGGCCGCAGAGTCATACGTGGTCATGTTCTGAGCGAGTGCGGCAACCGTCGTCATCGTGCCGGCCACACCGACCCAGGTGCGGGCCTGTTCCACCGGAACGACGCGTAACGCCTCGCCGAGCCGTTCACGAACCACCTCGCGCGCGAGGCCCACCTCGGCCGGGGTGGGTGGATCGGAGTGCAGGCAGCGCTCGGTCAGCCGCACACAGCCGATGTCGGCCGAATAACTTGCTTGCGCCGTACTGGTCCCCAGCACGACCTCGGTCGACCCGCCACCGAGATCAACAATGACGAAAGGACCAGCAGCCGAATCTAATTCGTTGACGGCACCACGGAAGGACAACTCGGCCTCCTCGGCACCGGTGATCACCTCGGCGACCGCACCATCCACCACGTCGCCGAGCACATCGGCCGTCATCGAGAAGAAGACGTCGCGATTACCGGCGTCACGGGTGGCCGACGTCGCGACCATGCGTATCCGGTCGACGCCGTGGGCCGTGCACAACGCGGCATAGTCGACAAGCGCAGACCGGGTGCGTTGCAACGCCTCCGGCGCGAAGCGACCGGTGGCGTCCACGCCCTGGCCGAGTCGCACGATCCGCATCTCGCGATGCACGTCGCGCAACTTTCCGTCGAACTCCTCGGCGATCAGCAGCCGAATCGAGTTGGTGCCACAGTCGATTGCGGCTAACCGGGTCGCGCGGCTCATCAGCGCCGCTCCTGCTCATCGCTACGCTCTGCTCCGTCGCCGTGGCGGGTCATGTCCACTCCCCCGGCGTCAGGATGCCTGCCATCGACGGCTCGACGGCGAGAACCGCCAGCGCCTCGTCGCCGAACGGATTGGTTCCCCGGCCCTTGGCCAGCGAATGCGCGATCACCACGTGCAGACACTTGACCCGGTCAGGCATGCCACCGCCGGAAAATGTCGTCCCCAGCGGTTCGATCGCATCACGCTCGGCCAGATATGACTCGTGTGCCCGTCGATAGGCCGCGGCCAATTCGGGATCGGACTGCAGCCGCTGTGTCATCTCTCGCATCATTCCCGTTGTCTCCAGCCGGCTCGCCGCAGCGGTCAGGGCCGGATGGGTCAGGTAATACAACGTCGGAAAGGGCGTTCCATCAGGGAGTTTCGGCGCTGTCTTCACTACGCCCGGCTCACCGTTGGGACACCGGTAGACGACGGCGAGCACTCCGCGCGGTTCGCGACCGAGCTGGCGGGCGACCACATCCAGGTCGGCGGGATCAACCACCGGGCGGTAAGGGATTCGGCGGCAATGGACCGGGCGGCAATGGACCGGGCGGCGCGGGTGCGGGTGGAGATGGTGCGGCCGGCGTCGGCGGGCCGTGCGGGCTGTCAGCGATGGTGTGCCACAACGAGGTGTACCAGGGGTCGTTGGTGGCGGCGGCCGTCGGCGCCGACCCCGGGTCGGCGGGCAGCGCCGCGTTCGGCGGAAGCTGGACCTGATAGGGGATCTCGCCCGGCTTGACGAAGCCCAGACGCTCACGGGCTTGTGCCGCGACGTAGGCGGGGTCGGCGAGCTTGCCCTTCTGCTGTTCGAGTTCGGTGATCTGGTGTCGCAGTGCGGCTTCCGATGCGGTTAGCTGTTTCATCTCGGTGCGCTGCGCGAAATAGGTGCGCACCGGTCCGGCGATGGTCAGCGTCAGCACGCAGACCAAGGCAGCCAGGATCGCCGCCCGTCGCGCGGTCAGACCCAGTCGCTGATCCGAACGCAGCTCAGCCGATTCGGCGATCGCCTGCTTAATCGGCTCGACAACCTCGGGCATCGCACGTGACCCGGCCGGCCCACGACGGGCCGCCGTCGATTTGCGCGGCCGGCCCGCTACTGAGTCGCCACCCCGCCCCGGACGCGGGGCCGGTGAGCGCCGCTTCGGTTCTGGCCGTTTCGATTCGGGCATCGGGGCGAGGCTTCCGGGCTTAGGGCGTGTAGCGGGGGAAGGCCAGATCTCCGGCGTAACGGGCGGCGTCGCCGAGGGCTTCTTCGATCCGCAGCAGCTGGTTGTATTTCGCGACACGCTCGCTGCGCGCCGGGGCGCCCGTCTTGATCTGTCCGCTTCCCACCGCGACCGCCAGGTCGGCGATCGTGGTGTCCTCGGTTTCCCCGCTGCGGTGGCTCATCATCGTCCGGTAGCCGCTGTGATGGGCGAGTGCGACCGCGTCAAGCGTCTCGGTGAGTGTCCCGATCTGGTTGACCTTGACCAGCAAGGCATTTGCCGCACCTTTGTCGATGCCTTCTTCCAGCCGTTCGGGATTGGTGACGAAGAGGTCGTCACCGACGATCTGCACCCGGTCCCCGATGGCCGTCGTCAGAGCCACCCAGCCGTCCCAATCATCCTCGGCCAGTGGATCTTCGATAGATACCAGCGGATAGGAGTCAATCAGCTCCGCGTAGAACTGCGTCATCTGATCGGCGGTGTGGGTGTTCTTCTCGAACGCGTAACCGGTGCCGTCGGTGTAGAACTCGGTCGCCGCCGCGTCGAGCGCCAATGCGACGTCGGCACCGAGCTTGAAACCCGCGGACTCGATGGCTTGGCTGATCACATCCAGCGCCGCCTTCGTTCCGGGCACGTCGGGGGCGAATCCACCCTCGTCGCCCAGCGCGGTCGACAGTCCTTGGTTCTTCAGCGCCGCCTTCAGTGCGTGATAGACCTCGGTGCCCCAGCGCAGCGCCTCGTAAAAACTGGGCGCCCCGATCGGAGCCACCATGAACTCCTGAATGTCGACGGCGGTGTCGGCGTGCGCGCCCCCGTTGAGGATGTTCATCATCGGTACCGGCAGGATGTGGGCGTTGGGCCCGCCGAGGTAGCGGAACAGCGGCAACTCGGCCGAATCGGCGGCGGCCTTGCTGACCGCCAGGGAGACACCCAGGATGGCGTTGGCGCCCAACCGGGACTTGTCCGGGGTGCCGTCGAGGTCCAGCAGGGCCTGGTCGACCAGTCGCTGGTCGTCGGCGGACAGGCCGATCACGGCCGGAGCGATCTCGTCGAGTACGGCCTGCACGGCCTTCTTGACGCCCTTGCCGCCGTACCGGTCGCCGCCATCGCGCAACTCGACGGCCTCATGCTCGCCGGTCGACGCGCCGGAGGGCACCGCGGCCCGCGCGAAGGTCCCGTCGATCAGGGCCACCTCGACCTCGACTGTCGGGTTGCCGCGGGAATCGAGGATCTCACGGGCCCCGACCTGCTCGATAATCGGCACTGGTTCTCCTTGTGTCGTCCGGTCGGTAACTGCCAGTAGCCTAAGGCCTGCGTGTCAGAGCCAATGACCTGCCGCGTAGGCGGTGGCCCAGTCGCGAACGGCGCGGGCGTAGACGTCGGAGTCGTTGTAGGCCCACAGCGCCGTGATCCACCCGCGCGCAGTGGCCAGATCCTTCCCCCGCCAACACAAATACCCCGCAGCTGACAGCGCGGCATCGTCGATGTTGTCGACGCTGATCACGCCGTCGTTGTTGGCGTCCACGCCGTACTCACGCCAGGTCTCGGGGATGAACTGCATCGGTCCCATCGCCCGCACGGTGTCCGGCTCGCCGTCCATACCGCCCGGCTGGCTGTCGATGATGCGCATGGTGCCGTTGGTTCCGTCCAGCACAACACCCCTGATCGGCGGTCGGACATCACCGTTGGGAAACAGCGTCGCGTGGTGATAGGTGCCGTGGTGGCTTTCCACCTGCCCGATTCCGGCCAGAGTGGTCCAGGCGAGGTGACAGTTCGGGTTCTCCACCTCGGCGACCCGCGCCGCGTAGCCGTAGGCCTCCAGAGCCGTCACCGGAATCCGCATCGCCGCGGCGCGCGCGGCGGCCCAGGCATGCAGTTGGTCGGCGGGGCGACCTTTGGCGTGGGTATCGACCGGCGGTACCACGGCCCCGGGTGGCGGCGGGACGCCTTTAGGAATGTATGGGCCCAGCTGCCATGAACAGCTTGATGCCAACAGCAGCGCTGTTGCGCCTACGACGGCCAACGCGCGCAGCCAACGGACCGGCGACACAACACACCCCTAAACCAACGATTTCCTCAACTATGGTCCCATGGGAATCGAGTAGGTCACCCGGCCGTGAACGCCAGGTAGCCGGCCAACCCCGGCTGTGCAGCAATAATGACCTACGCCCCAGCTGCATCTAACCGGGCACGAATCCCGCCACCGGGCGTGTCGAACATCACCGCGCCAGCAGTTGCTTTCGCAGGCGTTAATTCGATTTTTGGCCTTTTTTGGGCTTGGCAGGCGCGGCGGCGGCATCTTTGGCGGCTGGCTCCTCGGGCTCGGCGGCGGCGGCATCTTCGGCAGGCGCGGCGGCGGCATCTTCGGCAGGCGCGGCGGCATCTTCGGGCTCCGCGGCGGGCTCGAGTTCGGAATCGGCGGACGACGGCCAGCAGGCGCGCCATTCTTC
>NZ_JBAPMI010000219.1:0-2148 GCF_049278535.1 Mycobacterium sp.
GGTCTCCCAGCATCGTTCGGCCGGCGCCGATCACGTGTGCCTCCAGGTGTTGCTGAGCGACCCGAATGCCTATCCACGCGAGCAGTGGCGCCGAATCGCTGCGGCCTTGACCTAGCGAGTCACACCCGTCACTCCGAGAGGCGGTCACCCGATGTGCCCGCCTCTTAGCGACAACCGCGTTGATGTCACACCAGCGTGCGACGTTTCGGCGATGAATCTGCCTTGCCTTCGAGGTATCGAGCTGCGCTACGTGCTCGCCTTCCACCTGGCGAACCAGGGTGCGGCCACCGTCGCCGAGTTGATCGATGCCATTCGCCACCAAGGTTTCTGCGTTCAGGGGCGCCCATCGAAAGCCATCTCCGACGCACTGCGATGGGAGATCGAGCGCGGTCGGGTGCATCGACTCGGTCGGGGCCGATACGGCCCGGGATACATTCCGCGCTCGACCGAATACCGGATTCACCAACGCGTGCTGGCCCTGCGGACCGCAGTTGTCGCTGAGAGGCGGGCACAAAGTGTGCCCCTCCACCGTAGATACCGGAGTGGCTGATGTGAATAGGCCAGTACCGTAGGTCTCATGTCTTCCAAGCACACGCTGTTTCGGATCTTCTACCGGCTGGGCTTCACGCCTTGGGATGGCCACCCACTGGCCCAAAGCCTGCGAACCCTCATTGAAGGCAACGATGCGCTACCCGCCGGGGCCGCACTCGAACTCGGCTGCGGTACCGGCGACTGCTCGATCTACCTGGCGCAGCACGGCTGGGAGGTCACCGCTGTCGACTACGTAAAGCAGGCGTTGGAAAAAGCCCGCGTCAAAGCTGAGTCCGCCGGCGCCGTCATCAACTTCGCCCGCGCCGACGTGACCCGCTTGAGCTCAGCTGGCCTCGGCAACAACTTCGAGTTGATCGTCGACAACGGTTGCCTGCACAACATGAGCGACGGTGACCGTGATGCTTACGTCCGCGAGGTCACCGCCATGGCGGCCTCGGACGCGCGGTTGCTGATCGTCGCATTCGCTCCGGGCGGCAGGATCGGTGTACGCGGCGTCGAACCCGCCGAGATGGCGCGACGATTCAGCCACGGCTGGACACTGCTGTCTGCCGGCGCCGAGCGGGAACTAGACGCGGAACAAACCCCGACTCGGCACTACCTGTTCCAGCGCGGCGGTTAACTACTTGGTCAGTGAGGCCGGCGGCAGGAACCGGTCGCCGTACTTGGCGGCCAGCTCGCGAGCCCGCGCCACGAAGGCTTCCTTGCCGGTACCCAGCGCACCCTGATAGCCGACGATGAACTGCGCCGAGCCACCGGTGTACGGCGGAAAGCCGATGCCCATGATCGAGCCGATGTTGGCGTCGGCGGTCGACGTGAGAACGCCTTCGTCGAGGCACTTCTGGGTTTCCAGCGCCTCGGCGAACAGCATCCGGTCGATCATGTCCTGCAGTGGCAGATCCGCCGAGCCGGACTTGAACGTTTCGCGCAGACCCGGCCACAGCCGGGTGCGCTTGCCGTCGGCGTACTCGTAGAAGCCGGCACCCTTCAACCGGGACGGACGCTCGAGCTCGATCATCTTTTCTACGACCGCCTCGGCGGGGTGCGGCTCGTACTTGCCGCCGGCGTCCTCGACGCCCTTGCGGCTCGCTACGGCGATCTTGTGCATCAGCTCGAGGTTGAGCTCATCGGAGAGCTGCAGGGGCGGTGCCGGATAGCCGGCCTGCGAACCCGCGTGCTCGACGCTGGCGGGCTCCACACCCTCACCGAGCATCGCAAGCGCTTCGTTCACGAACGTGCCGATGACACGGCTGGTGAAGAACCCGCGGCTGTCGTTGACCACGATCGGGGTCTTGCCGATGGCCAGCGTGTAGTCGAACACCCGGGCCAGCGCCTCGTCAGAAGTCTTCTCGCCCTTAATGATTTCGACCAGCGGCATCTTGTCGACCGGCGAGAAGAAGTGGATCCCGATGAAGTCCTCCTGCCGCTTCACGCCGGTCGCCAGACCGGTGATCGGCAGCGTCGAGGTGTTCGACCCGAGCAGCGCGTTGGGTTCGACGACGTCCTCGATCTCCTGGAACACCTTGTGCTTGAGGTCCTGGTTCTCGAAGACGGCCTCGACCACGAAGTCAACGCCCTTCAGGTCGGCCGGGTCAGCGG
>NZ_JBAPMI010000220.1:0-3831 GCF_049278535.1 Mycobacterium sp.
GCGCGGGCTCGTTGGACAAAGTGGCCCCGAGCGACGGCACCATGTCCTTGAGCGTAGGCAGCCATGCCTGATAGCGGTCGGCAAAGCAGCGCTGCAGCACGCCGAGCATTTCCGGCACCGCGGTCGATGCGCCCGGCGACGCTCCGAGCAACCCGGCGATACTGCCGTCGTCGGCGGCAAGCACGGTGGTGTCGAACTCGAGCGCTCCGCCTCGATGCTTGTGCGGACGGATCACCTGTACACGTTGCCCGGCGGTTGTCAGGATCCAGTCGGAATCCACTGCGCTGGGCACGAATTCGCGTAGCGCATCAAGACGGTCGGGCTCCGACCGCCGGAGCTGGCCGATCAGGTAGCCGACCAGCTCCAGCTGGGTGACGCCGGCCCCGATCATCGTCGTCAGATTGCCCGGCCTGACGGATCGTGGCAGATCGCTGACATGCCCGTGTCTGAGGAACTTCGGCGACCACCCGGCGAACGGTCCGAACAGCAGCCATGGCTTGCCGTTGACGATGCGGGCGTCCAGATGCGCCGCCGTCATTCCCGGTGCGCCCGGCGCCGGCAGTCCGTAGACCTTGGCCCGGTGTGCTTGCGCGATCGCAGGATCGCCGCTGCGCAGAAACCTCCCGCCGATCGGGAAGCCGCCAAAACCCTTGGCTTCCTTGATGCCGGACTTCTGCAGCAACGGCAGTGCCTGCCCGCCCGCGCCGACGAAGACGAATTTGGCTTCCAGCGTGTGGTTTTCACCGGTGCGGCGGTTGCGTGTGCTCACCGCCCAACTGCGGTTGCGACGACGGGCCAGGTTGCGGACCTCGTGGCCAAACAATGCGCGGGTGCCGTTGCGCACGCCGTAGCCGATCAGCTGCCGCGACAGTGCGCCGAAGTCGACGTCGGTGCCGTCGGCGGCCCAGGTGAGGGCGACGGGTTCGCCGAGGTCGCGATTGGCGGCCATATAGGGCAGCCGCCGAGCGAACTCGTCTGCGTCGTCGATCCATTCCGTCCGCTCGAACAGCGGATTACCGGCCAGGGCGCGGTGGCGCCGCCGCAGATAGTCGACGCGCTCGGCGCCCTGCACGAAGCTGACGTGTGGAATCGGGTTCAAGAAGCCGCGGACGTCCGACACCATGCCGTGCTCGGCCGCGTAGGCCCAGAACTGGCGGGTTACCTGAAATTGCTCGCTGACCCGCACCGCTTTGGTGATATCGATCGAACCGTCCGGTAGCTGCGGCGTATAGAAGAGCTCGCACAGACCGGCGTGTCCGGTGCCGGCGTTGTTCCACGGGTCGCTGCTTTCGGCGGCGGCACCGTCGAGCCGCTCGACCACGGTGATCGACCAGTCCGGCTCCAACCGGCGCAACAGCGCGGACAACGTCGCGCTCATGATCCCGGTCCCGACCAGCAGAGCGTCGACCTGCGAGGTTGTGCTTGTCTGCGGGCCTGCCACCGAGCCAATCTTCCTTTGCAGTCGAGTGAGCTGTACCAATCGCCAGATTATCCCGACCCGACCGCCCCCGCTTATTACGCTGTGCCCCATGAGCTGGCAAAATCGGCTGCTAGCAACAATGCTGGCGGCGGTACTGGTAAGCGGATGCTCGGTATCGACACGGTCCGGGAGCGGAACAGCCGGCAGCCCCGTGACGTCGACGCCGACGGCGATCACCCAGGCAGCGGCGCGCGGTGTCGAGGCCGCGACCGGCACCATCCCGTGGACGCAGGTCGGCCCCGGCTGGCTGCTCGCCACCTGGAGTCCTGTTCCCGGCCAGCGGCCCGGCGGGTCCCCGCCGCCGGGCCAGCCGACACCCGAGACGGCGACCACCACGCTGTACCTGGTTGACCCGGCAGGCGGTCGCTACCCGATCACCACCTTCCCGCCGCCCGGTGAGGGACCGAGCCCGACGTTGGCTGACTGGTCAGGCGACGGAGCCCACGCCCTGTTCTACGCGTACGCGCCGGCACCTTCGGGCGCATACACGGTCACCACCGTCGACCTGCGTAGCGGAGCGCAGGCGTCGTTCACCATCGACAACGGCGCCAACAGCTTTGACGTTGCCGCTCGATACTCGCGGCCGGAGGGAAAGGCCGTCCTGCTGGCAAAGTCGAACGGCGCCGAGCCTGGCTGGCTGAAGCGGGTCGACCTGGCCGGCCGGCCGGAGCTGACCTACCCGGTGGGCCACGACTTCCAGGGCTCGTACCTCTCCAGACCGGACGGGATCCAGCTCGTGCTGGGCACGGCGGCCGGTCTCGCGCTGATGGGCAACGACGGGACCGCCGGCAAGACCTTGCCGATCACCGGCGAGCAGGACTGCGCGCCGACGCGGTGGTGGGACAAGACCTCGACCGTGGTCGTCGCCCGCTGCAACGGCCATGGTGGGGCCCGGCTGTGGCTCGTCCCGGTCAGCGGCGAGGCGCCCACCGCGCTGACCGCGCCGCTGACCGGGCAGGGCCCCTACTACGGCGACCTCGACGCATGGCAGCTGCCGTCAGACACGTTCGTGCAAGTCGCGGGCGCGTGCGGCAGCGAATACCTCGGCAAGCTCAGCGCCGTCGGGGGGACGACGACTCCGGTGGACGTGCCCGACGTCGACGCGCACAGCAGCGTCCGGGTGATCGGATCCAACGGCGGCCATCTCCTCCTGCAAGGCCGGGCCGCCTGCGGTGGTGGCCAAGCGCTGTTCGACTACAACCCAGCCGCCAATACGTCGACCGCCCTGCTCGGGCCGCCGCTCAACGCCGGCGGTGTCATCGCAGCGCTGCCCTACCCCGGCCGGGGCTAGCCGGCCCGGCGGCGGACACGCCTTAAGCTGGCTTTCGTGACTGGCTGGCAGCCCGACGTCCTGCCCGGCTACTGGCAACTCACCATCCCGCTGGGTGACGATCCCGACGGTGAGGGTGCCATCGACGCGACACTGCTGCGCCGTGGCTCTCCTGCTGCTGCCGCAACTGCCCGCGACGCCGTCCTGGCGGTACACGGGTACACCGACTACTTCTTTCACACCGAATTGGCCGATCACTTCGCCCGCCGTGGGTTCGCCTTCTACGCGCTGGACTTGCGCAAGTGTGGGCGCTCGTCGCGCAGCGGGCTGACCCCGCACTTCACTACCGACCTGGCCTGCTACGACCGTGAGCTCGACCGCGCGCTGGCGATCATCGGCCAGCAGACGGGTTCGGCCCGGGTGCTGGTGTACGGCCATTCCGCCGGCGGGCTGATCGTCTCGCTGTGGCTGGACCGCCTGCGGCAACGCGGTGCGATAACCCCGCAACGAGTGGCCGGACTGGTGCTCAACAGTCCTTTCCTGGACCTGCCCGGCCCGATGCCGCTTCGTTGGCCGCCGACCAGGGCGCTGATTGCCGCGATCGCTCGCGCCGGCGATAAACGCGTTGCCCGCGCGCCCAACGAGAGCGGTGGCGGTTACGGGGCCAGCCTGCATCGCGACTACCATGGCGAGTTCGACTACGACCTGCAGTGGAAACCGTTGGGCGGCTTCCCTATTACTTTCGGTTGGCTGTCTGCGGTGCGAAGTGGTCAGGTGAAGCTGCACCGTGGTCTCGACGTCGGCGTGCCCAACCTGATCCTGCGCTCCGACCACAGCGTGATCGAGTCGTCGGACGCGGTCGCGCTGCAATGCGGCGACGCGGTGCTCGACGTCAAACACATCGCGCGCTGGGCCGGCTGCATCGGCAACAGCAGCACGATCATTCCGGTGATCGATGCCAAGCACGATGTGTTCTTGTCGATGCCGGGGCCACGGCGGCTGGCTTACCAGCAGCTGGACACCTGGCTGGACGACTACCTGGGTGCGACGTCCAACGTCGCGTCCCAGAACAGCTGAAGGG
>NZ_JBAPMI010000221.1:0-2411 GCF_049278535.1 Mycobacterium sp.
GCGCATGTCAGCGCTGAATGGTATCAGGATCGTCGAGTTGGCCGAATCGGTTGCCGGGGAATACTGCGGGAAGCTTCTCGCCGACTTCGGCGCCGAGGTGATCAAGGTCGAACGCCCGGGTGGTAGCCCCACCCGGGCGATGGAACCGCTCGTCGGCCACGGCGATGGGCCCGAACGCAGCGCGGTCTTCGCGTACCTGAACACCAACAAGCGTTCGGTCGAGCTCGATGTCAGCTCGGCGGATCAGCTCGAGCTGCTGCACACGATCATCGCCACCGCCGACGCGGTCATCGACGATCACACACCGTCGTGGGCGCAGGCTGTGGGGATGTCGGCCAGCGAGGTCGCCCGCCGTCATTCCACCGTGGTGTTCTGCTCGGTGACCCCGTACGGCGTGCAGGCACCGCCGGAGCTGCACAACGCCAAGTGCCTCAACGTCTTTCACAGTAGCGGCTGGGGATTCCACACTCCCAGCCACGCCGACCCGGCCAAACCGCCGCTGAAAGGGCCGGGCCGCTTTCTGGCCGACTACGAGGCCGGACTCGATGCCGCGTTGTGCGTCGCCTCATCGCTGTTCTGGCATCTGCACACCGGGGCCGGCCAAGTCATCGACGTGTCCGCGCACGCGGTGCTGGCGTCGCGGGCCGACTGCGTGCTGGGCAGGTTCATCACCGGCGAGATCGCGCCGGCGAACACCCGCGACGACTACGACCAGCAAGGCCCGGCCTCCTTTTTCGCCTGCGCGGACGGATTCGTCTATCTCTACATGACCAGTAGCAGCCACTGGGCCGGTGTGAAAAAGCTGATGGGCCAACCGGACTGGCTCGACGAGTTCGACGACGACTGGCTGGAGTTCTCGGTCACCCCGGAAAAGGTCGCCACTTTTCGGGAAGGCTTCGCCGGCTGGGTCCGCGGCCTGAACAAAGACGTGGCATCCGAAGAGGCCCAACGTTTGAATGTTCCGCTGGTGCCGGTGAAAAGCGCTGCCGATCTGAAGGATTCACCCCAGTACCGTCACCGTGGCTTCTTTCATGACGTCACCCACCCGGTGCTGGGCAGTGCGGCGTATCCCGGCGTCCCCTATCTGCTGAGCGCATCACCGGCGCGGATCACCAGCGCGGCGCCCACTCTGGGCCGGCACACCGCTGAAATCCGCGAGGGCATCGGCACACCACGCCCGACGGCGAAGGTCAAGTCGCCGCAACTCAAGCCGCCCAAGTTGTCGCGCGGCGGCCCATTGGAAGGCGTGCGGGTCGTCGAGCTCACGAAGGTGTGGGCCGGACCATACGCCGGCAAGTTACTGGCCTTCCTGGGCGCCGAGGTGATCAAAGTGGAAAGCTCGAGCCACCCCGACGAGATGCGGGCGTATGGCGGCACCGACATCAACCACGCCCCCTTTTTCTTGAGCATCAACCCCGAAGTCCTCAGCGTGGAGTTAGACCTCAAGTCAGCGACCGACGTCGGCCGGCTGCGCGAACTGATCGCCCGCAGCGACATCGTCATCAACAACCTGCGGCCCGGCGCCCTGGAACGGCTGGGGCTCGGCTACGAGCAGATGAAAACTATTAAGCAGGACGTCATTTCGGTGTCGATCAAGATGTGGGGCAACGATGGGCCACTGGGCTACCAGACCGGGTACGCGCCGTGTTTCGCGGCATTGGCGGGGGTCGCTGCACTGGTCGGCCATCCCGGCGGACCCCCGCTGGGAACCAGCATGCGCTACGGCGATTCCACCGTCGGCGCGGCCGCCGCCTTCGCCGCCGTTGCGGCGCTGTTGCACCGCGACCTCACCGGCGAAGGCCAGTTCGTCGACGTCTCGGCGGTGGAGACCCTGTCGTCGATGATCGGCGACTGCCTGCTCGCCCAGGAGCTCACCGGCATACCGCTGCAGCCCGACGGCAATCGCCACGCCGACATGGCCCCGCACAACTGCTACTTGTGCGCCGGCGGCGACTGGATCAGCATCGCGGTGGCCGACGACACGCAGTGGCGTCAACTGTGCGCAGAGCTCGGCGCCACGGCACTGGTCGACGACCCGCGGTACGCCCGCCTGGCAGACCGACTCGGGCACACCGACGCGCTCGATCTCGACCTCGCGCAGCTCACCCGAAGCCACGATGCCGCACAGCTGGCCCAACAGCTCAGAGCAGCCGGTGTCCCGGCCGCCAAAAGCGCGACGGCTACCGAGGTCATCAGCGATCCGCTGCTGTGGGACAGCGGCCTGTACCGATTCGTCAGCGATCACCGCGAAGGCCAACGACCGGTCCTCGCAGCGCCATGGCGGATGTCGGCCGTGGAGGCCGAGATCGCGCGCGGCGCGCCCGATCTCGGCGAGCACGACGACTATGTTCGTAATGAGATCCTCGGCGCCCACGCAATGGAGGGAACATGAGCACGACGCTGGCCGGCAC
>NZ_JBAPMI010000222.1:0-20356 GCF_049278535.1 Mycobacterium sp.
GGCCGTGGGGCGCCGGACGGAGCGACCGGCGCGGCCGGAGCAGCAGCGGGCGCGGCGTCCGCAGCCGGGGCGGCGGAGTCTGCGGTCGGCTCGTCGACCTCGAGAACGTCCTCGGGTTCGGGGTCGGTGTCGGTGGCGAACAGCACCGCGGCGTCGCGCTCGGCGTTGAGTACTTCCACTGTGCTGTGGGCATATTCGGCCAGCTTGAGGGTGTTGGTGGCCAACCCCGCGACCGTCGGCGCCGACTTCACACCGATCTCGACGAACCGCTCCACGCCCAGACCGCCGGCTGCCTCTTCGGTGAACAGCAGATCCTGGGTCTCGATCCAACGCACCGGGCTGGCGAACTGCCACGCCAGCAGTTCGATGATCACCGTGCGCGCCAAGTCGAACGGGCGCTCATTGCGCCAGTCGTCGTAATTTTCGAGGATCTCGTCGAGCGGCTCGGCCGGCACCAAATCCCGGATCTCCTGGATGAAGTCGCGCTCCAGGCTGAACGGCCGCGGCACCAGGTTCGGGATGTAGCGCCCGATGATGACCTTGGGGTCCTTGCCCCGCGGCATCGCGCGTTGCAGCGAGCGGCGGAACTCGGCGACGCCGACCCGCAGCACCTCGGAGTGGAACGGCACGTCGATACCCGGCACCAGGATGAATGACCGCTTCCCGCCCGAGATTTCGCGACGCCGCTCGACCTCGGCCTCCAGCTCCTCTAGACCGCGAACGGTGCCGGCGATCGCATACTGCGCGCCACGCAGGTTGAAGTTGACGATCTGCAGGAACTCTCCGGTGCGTCGCGAGATTTCGTCGACGAACTCGGGCACGTCAGCGTCGTCGAGATCGATCTGCGACGGCCGGATCGCGGCCAGCCGGTAGTTGGACCGACCCAGCTCGTCGCGCGGCACGATGTCGTGCATGTTCGACCCGCGCTGGAACACCGTCTCCAGCAACGCTTCCAGTCCGTAGACGTCGCTCACGCAGGCCAGCGCGGTGTACTCGCCGACAGAGTGACCGCAGGTGATCGCGTCCTCGACGAACGCGCCCTGCTCGCGCATCTCCGCAACCTGCGCCGAAGCCACCGTCGCCATCGCGACCTGGGTGAACTGCGTCAGGTACAGCACGCCCTCAGGGTGGTTGTAGTGCACGCCGCTGGCGATCAAGCTGGTCGGGTTGTCCCGCACCACATGCAGGATCGAGAAGCCGAGGGTCTCACGGGTGTACTTGTCCGCGTCGTCCCACACCTTGCGGGCGGCCTTGGAGCGGGCCCGGACGTCCATGCCCATGCCCTTGTGCTGGATGCCCTGGCCAGGAAAGGCGTAGACGGTCTTCGGAGCGGCCAGTCGCGCGGTCGCGGACATCACCAAGTCTGAACCGATGCGTGCGGAGACTTCCAAAACCTCTGCGCCCTTGTCGATTCCGACACGGTCGACACGGAAGTCCACCTCGTCCCCCGGACGCACCATGCCAAGGAAGCGTGCCGTCCAGCCGATCAGTCGAGCCGGCGGCCGGGCCTGGCCATCGGTGGCGGTGGCCACGTGCTGCGCGGCGGCCGACAGCCACATGCCGTGCACGATCGGCGAATCCAGGCCGGCCAGCAACGCAGCCGCGCGATCGGTGTGGATCGGGTTGTGGTCACCGGACACCACCGCGAACGGCCGCATGTCGACGGGCGCGGTGAGGGTGACGTCGCGACGGCGACGCCGCGGAGTGTCGGTGGCGTTCTCGGAGACCGCGCCGCCGGCCTGCACCGGGTCGGTCAGCTCGACGAGTCCGGTGCGGCCACGGATCGCGAACCGCTCCTCCATGGTGGCCAGCACCGTGCGGTCCGCGCCGGCGACCGTCACGGATATCGGGACGACCCGACCGACTTCGGTGTCGGTGGCAACCGAAGCCGTTGCGGTGACGGTCAATTCGGCCGGCACCTTTGGCAGTGCGGCAACCAGATGAGCGGCGTGGTCCAGATGCACCAGGCTCAGCAGACCCTCGACAACCGGGACGCCGGTACCGGTAACAGCGGAACCGATGGCCGCGAACACCGCGGGCCAGCAGCGGCCGACCAGGGCGTCGGGCACGGTGGTCAGGGTCGGCGCCAACCGCTCGCCGAAGATTGCGGTGACCCCGGTGTGGTCGGCAACCCGCTCGGGGTCCCACTGCACGGTCACGGTCGCGGTGCCGTTGTGCACCCGCGGCAGGGTGTCCGGGCCGTCGGCACCCGCGGCGATCGCCAGCACCGAACGCATGGCCTCGATCGCGTCCTTGGTGCGGATCACCGGGATTGCGCCGTCAATTGTACTGGCGGGCAGGCTGAATCGGATGTCGATCCATACACCGGCGATCGGCACACTCAGCACGACGTGGTCGCCTTCGGTTTGCAGGCGTGCCCCGGTGGAGGAATGAGTGGCTCGGGACTCTTCGGGTCCGTCGTGCACCTGCCATTCGCCGGGGTCGGCGATGCGGTGCACCGGGTTGGTGGCAACGCGGCCGGCCCACAGCACGTCCGGTGCATCGAGCACGGTGGCCAGCGGGCCGCGCACGTCGATGCGGCCCTGCCGCCGCGCGGTGACCGCGGCCGGTACCGCACCGGTGGAGAGGACGTCGTCGATTGCGGCCTGCTCGAAGCGGTCCAGCAGTTCGCCGACCGGCTCGTCGAGTCGGGTGATACCGGCGACCGCAGCGGTGCCGGGGATGATGCAGACCTGGTCGGCGTCGTAGCGGGCGTCATGTGCCTGCCACAGCGAATCGCTTCGCCACCAACGCCTTACGTCTTTGTCGATCACCGGCACGAAGTTGACCGGCTTGCCCAGCGTCTTGCACAGCGTGACGAAGAACGGGACGTCGGCCGGGTGCAGCGTGACCGTCTCGGCGTCCGGGTAGCGGGCGAGCAGCGCGGCGATGGCCTCGTCGGGGCGTTCCAGGAGTGCGGCTTCGCCGAACAGGGTGTCGATCGGCCCGGAGTCGAGCGGGTGCAGCCGTGCCTCGGCACGCTGCAGCATCTGCTCGAACCGCTCGCGCCAGGTGTCGGCCAGCCAGGGGCTGCCCGGCGCGGCGGTGTCGGCCGTGCTGTCGCCGTCACCGATGGCCAACTCGACGTAGCGCTGCAGCCATTTCAGGTAGGTCATGTCGCCGACGTCGCCGAAGTACGGCTTGGCGGTGTTGGCCATCGCGGCGATGATCTCGTCGCGGCGCGCGGCGACCGCATCGGCGTCCCCGGCGACTTCGTCGAGCAGCCGCCCGCAGCGCGAAGCCGTGTTGTCGATCTCGTGGATGTCCGCGCCGAGTTGGCTGCGGCCAGAAGCCATGCCGCTCTGGGCTTTTCCGGCGCCGACCCACTGATCGGTGCCTTGAATGTCGACTAGCATCTGCTTGACCGACGGCGAGGTGGTGGACTCCAGTGTGGCCATCGCGGCGGTGCCGACCAGGATGCCGTCGACCGGCATCAGCGGGAACCCGTAGGACTGGGCCCAGCGCCCGGACAGGTATTCAGCCGCCTGTTCGGGAGTGCCGATGCCGCCGCCGACGCAGACCGTGATGTTGGGTCGGGACCGCAGCTCCGAGTAGGTGGCCAGCAGCAGATCGTCGAGGTCTTCCCACGAGTGGTGGCCGCCGGCGCGCCCGCCCTCGACGTGCATGATGACCGGCCTGGTCGGCACTTCGGTGGCGATACGGATGACCGAGCGGATCTGCTCGACGGTGCCCGGCTTGAACACCACGTGGGAGATGCCGATCTCGTTGAGCTCCTCGATCAGCTCGACGGCCTCTTCCAGCTCAGGGATGCCGGCGCTGACGACCACTCCGTCGATCGCGGCGCCGGACTGGCGGGCTTTCTGCACCAACCGCTTTCCGCCGACCTGCAGCTTCCACAGGTACGGGTCGAGGAACAGCGCGTTGAACTGGTAGGTGCGGCCCGGCTCGAGCAGCCCGGCGAGCTGCTCGATGCGGTCGTTGAAGATCGGCTCGGTGACCTGCCCGCCGCCGGCCAGCTCAGCCCAGTGCCCCGCATTGGCCGCGGCCGCGACGATCTTGGCGTCGACCGTGGTCGGGGTCATCCCCGCCAGCAGGATCGGCGACCGGCCGGTCAGCCTGGTGAACTTCGTCGAAAGCTTGACCCGGCCGTCGGGCAGGCTGACCACCGACGGGGCGTAGCTCGACCAGGGCCGAGCCACCTCCGGAACAGCCCCGACGGTGAACAGGTTGCGCTGGCCGCCGCGGGTGGCCGCGGGCACGATCCCGATGCCGAGACCGCGGATGATGGGAGCGCTCAGGCGGGTCAGGATGTCGCCGGGGCCCAGGTCGAGAATCCAGCGGGAGCCGGCCTCGTGGACCCTGATCACCTCGTCGACCCAGTCGACCGGCTGGACCAGGATGGCCTCCGCCATCGCGCGGGCCAGCTCGACGTCGATGCCGACCTTCTCCGCCCATTCGCCGACGATGTCGATGCTGTCGGCGAGCCGTGGAGTGTGAAAGCCCACCTCGACCTGGACCGAGTCGAACACCGGCGCGAAGACGTCGCCGCCGCGGAGCTTGTTCTTGCGGTCGGCTTCTTCCTTCTCGGAGATCTGCTTGCAGTACAACTCGAAGCGGGACAGCTGTTCGGGGGTGCCGGTGATGACGACCGAACGCCGGCCGTTGCGGATCGATAAAACCGGCGGCAGGACGGTCCGGACGTCTTGGGCGAAGTCCTCGAGCAATCGGTAGATGCGCTCGGGGTCGGCGTTGCTGACCGACACCATCGGCGAGCGGTCGCCGAGCACCGAGATCCCGCGTCGCCGTGCCACCAGCGTGCCCGCCGCCCCGATCAGCTGCGCCATCGCCAGCAGCTCGATATCGCGCGCTCCCGCCGCTTTCAGAGCCTCTACGGCCAGGATTCCCTGCGAGTGCCCGACGACGGCTACCGGCGGGGTGGCCATCAAGTCCATGCCCTGACGGGCCAGCGTTCGGATCGCGGCGATCTGGGTCAGCAAGACGCCGGGCAGCGATACCGCCGCCGAGGTCAGGTGCTTGGCGGACGGAACCGGGTCTTCGGCGGCGAGAGCGCGCACCCAAGGCAGCGGCTCGAAGCCGATCGGCCGGACGACGACCAGCTCGCTGGCGACCGGCTCGAGCAGCAGATCCACCTCGCCGACCAGCGTCGCCAGTTCGGACTCGATACCGGACGACGAGACCAGCTCTTCCAGCGTCTCCAACCACGCGCCGCCCTGGCCGCCGAAGGCGACGGCGTAGGCCTCGCCGGCAGTCAGACGATCAACGAGCGCATGAGTATCCCCGGTCATCCCGTCGCGGTCAGCGGACACTCGATGGTGCTCATAGATCGTCACGTGTGTATCTCCCTCAAAGCGCTTATCCGTCAAAGCGCTTACCCGTCGCTTGCGTGCCAGAGCCGCGCTGCCCCGTAAATGCCGTCGAAATGCCGATTGCGCCCCTGATCCAATCGGCGATCCAATCGGCCGCATCTCGACCGACCCGGCTTCCGCGGGTCAAGCCAAGGGGCGTTATCGGCTGCACTAAGAGTGTCATAAGAAACCTCGGGGTTTCCTGCGCAAATTGGTTACTGGTGAGTTCTACGCGCGAGTAATGGTGGGCTGGGTAACAGTCCGCTCATCGGCCGCTGACGGCGTCCGGACCAAACCTGCTGCGTGCAGGTGGTTACGGTTGAGTAGCTATAACTGCGCAGATCAAGGCAGTATTGTTATGCAATCGTTATCTGAAAAATTTGCGCGCTATCTGACGTCGCGCTCTACGAGTGACGAGACGTCGCGGGGCGACTGTTGAGAATCGCGCCACCGCGCCGCTCGCCAGAAGTTTGCTGGAAACTTACCCACGAGTCAGCTCTAGCCCGCTGGCCTAATTGCGGCTTGCAGATGTTGTTGATTCCGACCCCACTCGTCACATCTGCATCACCACTGGTGGGTGGCCGATTCCGCGCTCTTAGCCAGCGCATTCGCCGTCCGCTGGTACCCGCGGGACTCGAAACCGACGACGACGACCGCCGGCGCCGCCGTCACCACCAGCAGACACAGCGGCATTGAAACCCTCGCGGATGCCAGCCCGACCGCCACGAGCAGCACCGACAGCGTGATCAGCACGACGGAGGCATAGAAGCCGTCCCACGTTCGGGTCAGCAGTAGATAGGTCCCGTACACCGCGGCTACGTACACACCGACCGGCGTCGCGACCGCCACGACCGTGGCGACCGAATCGAGCGCCGACCGGTGCTCTATGTAGTCGGCGGCGACATGCAACGCCGCGCCGGTCGCGACGATGGATCCGAACACCACGACATGGAGGTAGCCGTAGCCGATCGAGCGATCGCGGTGAGCCTGCAGCAGGTCAGCCATCGGGACCACGAAGTAGATCCACCACATGCCGAAGGTGAGACCGGTCCCCGCGACCGCCACCAGTACGGCGTCGGTCGTCCACCCCTGTTCGGCGACCACCGCCGACAGCGATGCGACCGTCCCGACCACGCCTTCACCGAGCGCGATGATCGTCAGCAGCCCGTTGCGCTCGGCGATGTGATGTGCGTGCCATGGCGTTCCGCCCATCCGCTTCTCGGCACGCAGTGGCCCGCTCATCTCAATGGCAATCATCACGGTGAACAGGATGAAGGTGGTTTCCAACGAGCTGTTGACGATCGCTATGGCTACCCACCCGACTTGCGCCACGGTGATGGTCGCCGCGTAAGTCAGGCAGGCGGCCTTGCGGCCGGGATCTTGCCCGGCTGCCCGCAGCCACTGGATTACCATGGCGGCCCGCATTACCACGTAACCGGCGACCAGGGCCCGGTTGTCGATGTGCTGACCCTCGGCGATCGACGAGAACACCTGCGGAATCCCCAGTGCGAGAACCAGGACGCCCACCATTTGCAACATCGTGGTCAGGCGGTACACCCAGTCGTCGGTGTCATAGGCCGAGGCAAACCAACTGAAATTAATCCACGCCCAGCACACCGAGAATGTCGCGAACCCGAAGCCGGCCAACCCGGCGCTGACGTGACCCGATGCCAACATGTGCGCTAGTTGGGAGGCGGCGACACTGAAGGCGATGACGAACGTCAGGTCGAACAGCAACTCCAGTGGAGTGGCCACCCGATGTGGCTCGTGGGGGTCGCGGCCCGACATCGGGCGAAGCCGATGCGCGAGGGCCGCGCTGGTCTGGTGGCTTCTGGGTGCGCTCACGCAAACATTCTCACCTGTTGCACCGGATGCCCTGGCTTTCTGGCGCTGGTCTGTACCATCTCCCCATGCCGCTGGTCATTGGAGCGACAGCCGCCGGATTCAATATCGTCCGGCAGCTCGGATACGAAGAGTTCGGTGAGCTCTACGTGGCCGAGCATCCGCGGCTTCCACGCCAGGTGGTGCTTCACCTGATCCCGGCGGAAACCTCCATCGATCTGGACTACCGAGAGCGGTTCGACCAGGAGTCCGATCAGGCTGCAGCGCTGTGGCACCCGAACATCGCCGGCCTCATCGATCGAGGGGAGTTCGAGGACCAGCTGTGGCTCTCGACGGAGTACATCGATGGCGCCGACTCGGCCCAGTTGTTGGGCGAAAGCCACCCCGACGGCATGCCGCCGAGGATGGTTATCGAGATCGTGTCCGCGATCGCGGAGGCCCTGGACTACGCCCACGACCAAGGGGTAGTGCACCGCTACGTCAATCCCGGCAACATCCTGGTCGGCAAATCGCCGACCGATAGAAAACGAATTGCGTTGACGGGCTTCGGCGTAGCGCGCCCGGAGGGCGCCCACAACACGCTGACCCGGGCCGGCATGTTCATCGGAACGGCCGGCTACACCGCGCCCGAGCAGTTGCTGGGCGACGAGTTCGACGGCCGAGTCGACCAATACGCTCTGGCCGCCAGCGCATTTCACCTCTTGACCGGATCACCCCCGTTTGCCCACTTCAATCCGTCGGTGGTGGTCAGTAAGCACCTCAACGAACGTCCGCCCCGGCCAAGCGATGTCAGACCCGACCTGACCGAATTCGACGCGATCTTCGCCCGCGCACTTTCGCAAGATCCCATGGACAGATACCGGCGGGGTCGCGACTTCGCCAAGGCACTCGAGTCGAATGGCGGTACGCGGTCACACATTCGCGCCACATCCGAACTACGTGCGGCGTCCATTTTCCGCGAAGCCGGTGAGCCCACCGACACTGCGGCCACCACGCCCGTTGCAGCGCCGAAACACATCGCGGCGCCAAAACACACCGCGGCGCCGAAGCGCATCGCGGCGCCGAAGTCCGACACGGTCGCCAGGCCCGCGGCTCAAAGGCACGCCGCGACTGCTCCCCCAAATGGCTTGCCGAAAAACGGTAGTGGCAATTCGGGTACATCCGTTTCGCCCAAGGTGCCCGATGACCTAATCGACGATGATGACGTTGACGCCGACGGATCGGCCGAGGCACGCAAGCGCCGACTGCACCACTCAGCGGCGATCGCCGCTGTTGTCGCGGTCGTGCTGCTGACCTGGTTCTTCGGCGTGAAGGCGCTGCGCACGGCTTCTCAATCCGACGAAAACCCAACCAACGTCGAGACCTCCTCTGCCGAGCCCGCGGTCCCCATGTCGGCAACGACCGTCGCACCGCCGGCGCTCATCGCGCCCCCGCCCCCGCCGCCAGCGGCGCCTCCGGTGGTCGCCCCGAAGCCCGTCGTCACTACGCCCGCGCCGGTGACGACCCGGCCCACGACCACCAAGGTTGTGCCGCGGGTAACTACCACTGCGCCGGTGAACTCGCCTGCGCAGACACCGGTTCCGCACTTGACTCAACCGACATCGACGTCAGCGAATCCACCCAACGGCCTCGACACCCGGCCGGCTGTCGGCATGCCCTGCGGCGCAGAGGGCTCCTCCGCCGTGTCGAACTCCGGCGGTCCGGTGAACTGCGTCCGCACCCCGGGAGGGTCCGCCTGGGAACCGCCGGGCGGGTGACCGGCACGGCAGTCGTCAATCGCCGGCCGACAGCACCCGGATCATCGCGTTGATGACATCTCGGCAGTGCGCGCTGTCCGCAGGTAGAGCTGCGGGCATGGACTGCAACGACTTTCGTGCCTGCGGCCGATTTCCCGCTGCGATGAGCGGGCGCAGCTGATCGACCGCATCGGCCAATTCCGGGTCGGCTCCGCTGAGATTCTCGACCGCGGACGCCAGCACGTCGATCAGCTCCCAATCGCGATACAGCGCCAGCGAACGTTCGTAGAACGCGAAGCCGCTCACCGGTTCTCCACGCATCGTTCCGTGGTAGCGATACGGACCCTCCATGTATTCGATCGGCAGGCCATGCGCGGGCGCCGGCACCATGGGCTCACCGGTGAGGTCGAGTTGCAAGCTGGCGCATTGCAGTCGGTGGCGATCCGGCATGAACCGGTTCGGGGCCGGCGGCCGCACCAGCGGCCGGATTGAATCAGGCCAGCGGACGTAGCTGCTTACCGTGACATCGACGTCCTCCCCGCACTCCGGAGCCTTGTCCGGATCGGGATAACTCACCGTCACACCCGTAAATGGTTGTGGCGCATTGCCGTCCAGCCGATCGAACTGGCGCCAGATGCTCATGTCGACGCCGTTGTCCAAGTTGATCGTGCGCCATTCGTGCGACCTGGCTCGCGGGTCTCCCCCGGTTCCCCCGCCGCCGGCGTATCTGGGAAACCACTGCCGGTCAACGTGTCCCGCGCTGCCACTGACCTCCTCGTGCAGGTCGCCCCAGCGCAGTGATCCGCGCATCGCCATCCCGGTCTGGAAGTACGAGTAGGTGTCGTCCTGACCGAAGCAGGTGATCTTGCCGTCGTAGGTGTCTGCGCCCACCGGCACCGGCGCCCGCGTCGGAGTGACGTCCAAATCCAATTCCATCGCCTGGCCCGTCTGGTCGACACCGCGGAGGCTGACCCGGTAGGTGTAGGGCCGCAGTTCGCCATCCTCGTCTCGGCAGGCTGTCCACGCCACCGGCCCGGCACTGCTCTCGTAATGGATGTCGAGGTAGCCGGGGGCCATCGTCATCTTCGGACGCGCATCCGGTTGCATGTTCTTCGGAGGCATGTCGTAATCGGTATAGGTACCGTATTCGCCTGTATCGCAATCGAATACCGATATCGTGTAGAAATCGGCGACCACCGTGCCGCCTGGGCGGTTTTTGTTGAAGATGGTCAGGAACGCGAACGAGCGACCCGTCGCCCCGGTCAACTCGCCGGCGATGAACCAGGTATCGGATTCCTGGTCGTCATGCAATCCCTCGGCGGCCGGGAAATCCAGCGCGCTGTCGCCTGACACCAGCTTGAACGGATATTTGCGCCACTCAGTGTTCATGTCCTGCCTCGGGGGTGTCGATCGCGTCGTACTTGTCTGCTCCCAGGAACTCCCGCACCTTCTCGATGTGGTCGTCGGCACCCAGCTCGAGCGTTTCGGCAGCCAGCCCGTAGTCGATGATCGCAATCGCTGCCTGAGCAAGGTGCTTAGAGAACGCCCGCTTGGTGGTCTGCAACGCGCGAGCCGGCTGGTCCGCCAACCGGGTAGCCAGTTGCAGCGCCTGTTCCATCAGCGTCTCTGCGGTCGTGACCCGATTGGCCAGACCCAGGTCCACCGCCAGTTCGGCCGGGATGCGCTCGCCGGTATAGATGTACTCCTTGGCGCGGATCAGGCTGGTCATGTAGGGCCATAGCAGTGCTCCACCGTCGCCTGCGGTCAGGCCGATCGAGACGTGGGGATCGCACAGGTAGCTGCGCTCAGACATCAACACCAGGTCGCAACACAACGCCAGCGACGCGCCCAGGCCCACGGCCGGGCCGTTGACCGCGGCCAGCACCGGCAGCCGAAAATTGATCATCGCGTGCAGAATGTCCGCCGCCTGAGCCGCGATGTCGTAGCGGTACGAAAGCGAACGATGCTGAGCCTTCAGGAATGCGAAATCGCCTCCGCCACTGAAGGTTTTGCCGGCTCCGGTGAGTACCACGCAACGGGCACCGCTGTCCCGCTCCAGATCGCGCCAGACGTCCAGCAGTTTGTGGTGCAGGGCGGCATTGACGACATTGAGATGGTCGGGGCGATTGATCGTCACGATGCGGACGGCGCCGTCCGCAGTCACCCGAAGTTCGTCGCTCACGTCGCCTTCACAAATTGATCCACGGCAGATGCCAGGCGGCTCGTCTTTTTTGCTATGTTAGCATCAATAGCGAAGTTGCCGTCGCCTTTTAGAGGTGGTACCCCATGCCGGAAACCCGTGACCACCGTTGCTACGACCAGCTTTTCATCGGAGGACGATGGCGCAAGCCGTCCACCGAGGAACGCCTGACGGTCATCTCCCCGCACTCCGAAAGTCCGGTGGGCGACGTTCCCGCGGCGACTCCCGCGGACGTCGACGCCGCGGTTGCTGCCGCCCGCCACGCCTTCGACCACGGCCCATGGCCTCGGCTTGATCCGCAGGAGCGCATGCGCAAGGTCGAACAGCTGGCCACGATCTATTCGGCCCATCTCGACGAGATGGCCGACCTGATCACCGACGAGATGGGATCCCCGCGCAGCTTCAGTCGACTGGGTCAGGCCGCCGCGGCGGCCTCGATGATCCACCTGACGCTGGCGGTCGCCCGCGACTTCCCGTGGAAGGAGCGCCGCCACGGCGTGCTCGGCGAAGTCCATTTGCATCGCGCTCCGGTTGGCGTGGTCGGCGCGATCGTGCCTTGGAACGTGCCGCAGTTCTTGATCATGCCCAAGCTGATTCCCGCGCTGATCGCGGGCTGCCCGGTGATCGTCAAGCCTGCACCCGAAACACCCTTGGATGCCTTGTGGTTGGCCGAAATGATCGAGCAGCTGGACTTGCCCGAGGGGGTGGTGTCGGTGCTTCCCGGCGGCACCGAGGTCGGCGAGGCGCTGGTGCGCCATCCCGGGGTGGACAAGATCTCGTTCACTGGGTCCAGTGCCGTCGGGCGCCGGATCGCCACGCTGTGCGGCGAGCAACTCAAGCGGGTGAGCCTGGAGCTTGGCGGCAAGTCGGCGGCGATCATTCTCGACGATGCCGATATCGGTAAAACGGTGCGGGAATTGAAGTCCGCGAGCCTGATGAACAACGGTCAGGCTTGCGTGGCGCAGACCCGCATCCTGGTCAGCGATCGCCGTCGCGACGAGGTTGTCGACGCACTGTCCGAGATGATGTCGGGCCTGCAGGTCGGCGATCCCACCGATGAGGCGACCGACGTTGGGCCCCTCGTCGCCCAACGCCAACAAGCCCGGGTTCAGGACTACATCCGGTCCGGGGTGAAAGAGGGCGCTCGGATGGTCCTCGGCGGCGAAGACGCGCCGCTCAGCCGTGGTTGGTATGTGCAGCCGACCCTGTTCACCGACGTCACCAACGACATGCGTATTGCGCGCGAGGAAATATTCGGCCCCGTGCTCAGCGTGCTGACCTACCGCGACGAGCAAGACGCGGTCCGCATCGCCAACGACAGCGACTACGGCCTGGCCGGATCCGTGTGGACTGCCGACATCGCGCACGGCCTCGAAGTCGCCGCGAGCGTGCGAGCGGGAACCTACGGCATCAACATGTACACCCTTGACATCGGAAGTCCGTTCGGCGGTTTCAAGCAGTCGGGCCTCGGCCGCGAGTTCGGTCCCGAGGGCCTGCACGAGTACGTCGAGTTGCAGTCGGTGATCAGCAAGGGCGCGATGCCGCCGCTGCCCGGCTAACCCTCAGGCGGATGCCAGCTGGGGTTACGGCCCAGCCGGGCAAGAAGTTTCGATTGCACGTCGGTGTGATCACCCGCGGCTACCGCCGCACCGAACATCCCGGTGCCGACGAGCGCGTTCGGGTCGTCAGGCAAGGATGCGTAGAACGACTCGCAGTAGCGGGCGTCCAACCGGTCATCGGCGCCGACCGCCCGGGCCAGGTCCCAGGTGTGCACCAACACATCGCGAGTCACGTTCGGCAGCAGCGCCGCAGCGTCCGGCCCGATATCGAGTCCGAACGCCGTCTCCAGCTGCTGGTAGGTCAGCTCCCATCGCCGCTGCGGATCGTCGCGCGGGCGGTCGGGCTTGAGTCCCAGCGGCCGCAGCAGCAGCACATCATGAAAACCGATCACATGCTCCAGCACTGCCCTGGCATCCCAGGCATCGCACGGTGAGCGACGGTCCCACTTTCCGTTCGCCGCGCGAACCGAATCACCGAACCGTCGGCACACCGCCAGGTGCTGTTCGCCCAATGCGCTCATCAGTTATGGCTCCAGCACCTCGAGGGTGATCTCGGCGGGACAGCAGAGCTCCCCCCGCTGATTGGACACAGTGATCTCCAGGTCAACGAAATACTGTGGCTTCGGTCCGGAGGTGCTGCATCGCTTGGCGACAACCGTTCCCCGACCGATCATCGTGTCGCCCGCATAGATCGAACCCGCCAGCGCGATCTTGCGCCGTGCGACCCTGCTGTACGGGCCGGCCCAGTCGGTGGCTACCCGGTCGACGAATCCGGCGAGATGCATAGTGTTGATGAAGATCGTCGGATGACCTTGGCGCTTCGCGTATTCCGGGTCGAAATGGCCGGGGAAATAGTCCCACGTCGCGCTGGCGTTCATCACCACCCGTTCGTAGCTGATTTCGTCGACTACCTCGGGCAACTCGATCGGAACCGTCAACGCTTGCCAGTCCAATCGGCGAAAGCCGGCGCCGTGTCCCGATTCAGCGGCCATCGGATACCTCCGTGGGATTGAAGCGGAATAGGGTGTTGCGGTTCAACGCGACCACGGCTCCGTCGCCGCGCAGGAAGGTGTCCAGCGTTTCAACGAAATGTCCGACACCAAGTTTGGTGGCCTTCTCGGGCGACACCGAAACCACTTCTTCTACGACCGAGAGCCGATCACCCTCGAGCACCGGAATCAGGAATTCTGCTTCGTTGGATGCGTTCACAAAGGTTCTGCCGGGCAAGGGAACCCGGATCACGATCCCCGCAGTCGGCCGAACACCGTTGGGGATCCAGGGTTGCGGAATCAGCCAGCCCATCAGCAACGCCGGCGGGCCGACGAGCCCGCCCCATGCTCGGGTAGCGAAGTCGATGTCCCAATACGCCGGGTTGCTGTCCTGTACCAACGAGGCGAAATGCTGGATCCGGGCACCACTGACTACCGTCCCCGCGACCCGGGGCTTGGTACGTACGCCCACCATCTTCAGCGCGTCCTCGTAGGTCCCGAACGCGTATTTGTAACTGATGTCTTCAGCCACTGAGTTCCTTTCAGCGGGCGGGCAGACCGGCGGCGGCGCGGACCTGGCGTCGCGCAGCCGATTGGTCGGATTCGGGAAAGATGTAGTGGCTCATTGCTGTTCGAGCGATCGCGGCCGCCAGGTCAGCCGGTGCCGTAGAACGAACACGGCCATCTTCATCGGCGCATCGGGTCAGAACCACGACCAACGCGTCCGTCACCATCGGAAGCACCTGCGCCATTTGCTCGTTGACGAATCCCGGCTCGAGGTCGATGAGGGAACGTGGTGGTTGATCCTCCAGGAACGCCGCTACCACGTCGATTGCCGCCTCCAATCGTTCGCCGCTCGCTGCAGCCGAGACGGCGTCGTCCATCGCGGCGTTGAAGCGCCGATATTCGAGTTTTCCCAGAGCGTCGATCAAGTCCTCTTTGGAGACGAAGTAGCGGTAGATGGTCGGCCGCGAGACCCCGGCCAGCGTTGCCACTTCGGATAGCGAAAGCCTGCGCGCCCCCTGCTGGACCACCAACTGTCGCGCGGCATCGAGTATGCGTTCGCTCAGATCCCGCCGATCGGGACCGGGTCGTAGGGGTTCGACCGTCACCGGCGGCGTCCCGGAATTGCGGCCGTTCACTCGAGGCGACCTAGCTTCCGCAACCACGGAATGAGCAGACGCAGGCCGTCGTCGAACGACATCGGGTGGTAATCGAGCCGGCGGCTCGTGAGATTGTCGGTCGGCCGGGGTGCCCGCACGTCCTTGGCCGCGGCCTCGGCGATCGCCATCAACGTGGGACCGAACTCCCGGGTCAAGGCCTCCGGATCGGAGCGATAGTCGAGATCCTCTACGCGGTGGTCGATCCCGGCGATCTCGCATGCGCGGTTGATACCGGCCGCCGTGCTGAGAGTCTCCTCGCTCCGGCCGATCAACAAGTAACGCTCGCCGGCCACTCCGCGATCGAGGGCAGCGATGGATCCTGCGGCCACATCTGCGCCCGCGACCCAGGTCACCGGGAATGCCAGATAACGCTCGATCCGACCGCGCATGCCGGCCAACAAGACCCGGTTGAAGCTGGTTCGGTGCAGCGCCCGCTCGACGACCAGACCCGGCCCGAAGATCGCACCCGGATGACAGGTGAGCACATCGTCGCCGGCCTCGGCGCGTTTGTGTGCCTCCAGGAAGGCGGCCAGTTTTGTCACCGTGTAGGGATCGCCGGGCGGATTCTCGAGGACGGGCGCCTCCTCGAAAGGCCGGTCGGTGCTCAGGTTGAAGAAGGTCGCGGTACTCAACGCCACCACGCGACGCATGTCGTGAGTTTTTGCGGCGTCCAGCACATTTGTCGTGCCACGCATGTTGACGGCCTTGAAGTCCTCCAAGTCCTGACTCGCCCCACCAAGAAGCGCCGCGCAATGGATGGCGGCCTCGGACCCTTTGGCTGCCCGAGAGACATCGTCGGGGTCGGAGATGTCGCCCTTGATCAACTCGACGCCGATCTCGGCCAACGCAACGGCCTCATCCGGGTTGCGCACCAGAGCTCGAACATTGTCGCCGCGCTCGATCAGCTGTGCGCAGACGTTGGCCCCGGTTTGGCCAGTGGCTCCGGTCACGAAAACAGTGCTTGCCATCGCGGCAGCCCTTCCCCAGGGTTGTTACAAAAAAGACATTCAACGTAAAAAACGTAACACGTTAGCAGGCATTTGATCTAGTGTTTGACCATGTCTATTGATCCCTCAATTACGTCCCTGGTGGGTCGCGTCGCGGTCGTCACCGGTGGTGGCGCGGGTATCGGCCGGGGCATCGCGGCGGGACTGACGGCCTTCGGCGCATCCGTGGCGATCTGGGAGCGCAACCCGCAGTCGTGCACGGCCGCCGCGGAAGAGATCGGCGCTCTCGGCATATCCACCGATGTGCGCGACAGCGCACAGGTTGACTCCGCGCTGGCGCACACGGTCGCTGAACTTGGGCCGGTGACCATCCTGGTCAACAACGCCGGCGGGGTGTTCTACTCGTCGATTCTCGAGACCAGCGAGAACGGCTGGGACGCGCTCTACAAGGCCAATTTGCGGCACGTGTACCTGTGCACCCAGCGGGTGGCACGCGGGCTGGTCGAACAGAACCTGTCGGGCAGCATCATCAGCGTGACCTCGATCGAGGGCTGCAGAGCGGCGCCGGGCTACGCGACGTACGCGGCGGCGAAAGCCGGTGTCATCAACTACACCAAGACCGCCGCACTCGAGCTTGCACCCCACGGCATTCGCGTCAACGCGCTGGCACCCGACATCACCTTGACGGAGGGCATCATGGCGATCGCCCCAGCAGGTTCAGAGCAACGGTTCGGCAGTACCGTCCCGATGGGCCGAGCGGGCCACGTCGATGAAATGGCCGGTGCTGCAGTGTTCCTCGCGTCGGACATGTCCAGCTACATCACCGGGCAAACTATTCACGTCGACGGAGGAACCCAGGCCTCCTCTGGCTGGTATCACCACCCGGTCACCGGCGACTATGTCCTCGGGCCGAGCGGGTGAGCGCCCGCTGTCGCTAATCAACCTCGTCAAGCACTTCGGTGATCACGGCCGGCGCCACACCAAGCCCGCGCAGGCAAAACCGTTGAACGCGTGTGGATATCTCGCGCGGATCGCAGCACCCCGTCGACCACTGGCGCTCAACGTTGGCCCATACGACACCGTGTATTGACAGCGCCTCGCTCATCGGATCGACACCCGGAAAGGCTCCCAGGTCGTTACCGCGCTCGATTTCGTCGACCAGAGGTCGCAGCATCTCCTGGTACGCGGGGCCGATCAGTTCCGGCGAAGCGAACATCTGCGATTGGGCCTCCAATGACATCTGGCGCAAATCCGATCGGATCTGGTCGTCGAAGGCCAAGTCGAGCCGGCCGGCTATCCAAGCTGCAACCGCACGAACCGGATCGCCCGTGGTCGCCATCTTCTGTTCCAGTCGCATCATCTCTGTGCGCGCCATCTCCAAGAACACGGCCGACACCAACTGATCCTTGGAATCGAAGTGCCGGTAGAACGCTCGGGTGCTCAGCCGTGTTCGGGCCAGCACCTCAGCGACGCTGAGCGCGCGAACACCTTCCTCACGAACGACTTTCGATGCAGCCGTCAAAATTGCGCGACGGACCCGCGCGTCGGGTTCGAGCTTCCTGCCGCCCACCGCCTCGACGGTCTTCATGACGCCGCCGAGTCAGGCAGACGCGTCGTAGGTTGCGAGATACTCACTGAACGCCTCTCGCACCTGCTCGGCGGACAAGCCGTAATCGGCGAGTTCATAGTTGTGCGTGCCACGGTGGCCGGGCTTGTGCTCGTCGGCCCACTTCTGGACGGTGTCCCGAGCGGAATCGGTGAAAGCGAGACCAAGCTGTTCGTAACTGTTTGCCAGCGTCTTCACCGGTTCGGTTTGCAGGTCGGCGAACGAGACGTCGACGAAACGATCGTCACCGAATTTCTTCCGGAAATCCATGGCGCGGGTAATGCCTTCCGACCACCAGGCAAGTTGTTCGGCGCCAAGTTCTTTCGGGTCTTTGCGGTCACTGCTCCAGCTGCGGACGTACCCGATGAGGCTGCACACCGAACCCAACACCTTCGCCGGATCGCGATGGCTCCACAGGAATTTGGCGTTCGGATAGGCATCGACGAAGGCGTCCAGCGCGAACATGTGCACCGGTGTGCGCAGATGCCACAGATTGGGCTTGCAATGCCACTGCAGCAGTTTGAGCACGTCTTTGTGGAAGGCGTAGGTCTCTCGCATGTCGCACTCGATCAACCACTCGACATAACTCGGGACACGGACGACGCCGTCGAAGTGGAAGGTGCGGAAGCTCATTCCCATCAGGTCCTGGCACTCGGTCGCGGCTTCGGGTTCCGAGTTCAGCATGGTTTTGAAGTCCGGGAACATCTGGTCGATCATCGCGAGACCCTCAGCGCATTGGGCGATCCGTGGATCGGTGTGCCGGGTGGCGTCCTCCGGCGGCGGCGTGGGCGCCTGCGATTCCCACGTCCGCAGCGACCGGAATTGCGGATCGGCCGCCACCAGGTGACTCAACGCCGTGGTGCCGGTGCGGGGCAGGCCGATGACAACCACCGGACCGTCGATGACCTCGTCGGCGATCTCGGGACTGCGCTTGTAGGTGTCGATGATCTTGAGCCGCTGGATAAGTGCATTGCTGGTCGTCGCGTGCTGCATGACCCGGCCCAGATCGTTGAGGTCGGCTTCGTTGTTCAGCGCGTCGACGGTGCGCTCCAAACCCTCGCGGTAGTAGGGCGAGCCGAAGTCGTCCAAACCCGTAGCGGCGCGGGCACCGTCCTCGAGTTCGTCTGCGGAGAACGTCATCGATGAAACCTTTCGTGGACCGATCGACGGCGCGCCTCGATAACCTCGCCGCGCTCTGCAGGTGTCGTCATCGCCGTGCCGGGCGGGAGCGTCGACACGACGTCGTCGAACTTCACCACGCGGGTAGCCGGCACCGGTGCGCTCTCCGTGCGTACGCAACGCAGGATGATCGCACCGTTGCTGTGGCCCGCCGAGTCGAGCCAGTTCGCGACCCCGGGATCCTGCGCGCAGACGACAACGCGCACAACGCCATCGGAGTCGACGACGGCCTGATGCCCGTTGAGGCTGGACTGGTGGCGCCCGTAATGAATGGTCTCCAACCACGGATTGCCCAACGAGTAACTCCAGTACACGCCCTTGGGCGGCTCGACCTCGAGGATCAGCGCCTCGCCCGGTTCCAGCTCGAAACGCCCTATGACAGGCCGGTTCTCGGCAGCGGCGCCCATATCGGTCATGTCCATGGGCGGCACGAAGCTGTTTGGCTGAGCCATGCCGCCGAAATCCAGAAAGAACTTCAAGTTGTCGTAGACGAACTCGCCCAGCGCGCGCAGCTGCCGCGAAACCGAGACATCGGGCGCAACAGAACGATCCTTCGCCGGGACCTCAGCACCGATACGCTCGATCTGCAGAGACGATGGCACTTCGGTGTCCCAGTCGTAGAAGAAATGCCGCACGGTCAGCGTTGGATGATCGCCGGCCAGCCTGAGTCCCGCGCCCTCGTCAAAGGAGAGGATTACCTCGAAGTTGCCGTCGGCGTCGACGTCGAGATCATCGACGAGGCAGTTAGCGGTCGCCGAAATGCCGTCCATGGTCTGCAGACCGACGTACCGCGCCGTGCCCCGGTTACCGAACAGCCGATACGTCTCGCCTGCGCGCAAGGTCGCGTTCATGTAGAGGCAGTCCGGGCACTCCATGCCCCATGTGACGTTGTCGTCCATGCTGGCCGGAACCACCGCGAGAACCGGATCCGGGTCCACCCGCAGCGCCACGTCGATGCCCACCGCGAGCAGCACCATCAGGTGGCGCATCCCCGCCGCGTAGTCGAACCGGTTGCGATTGACGGAACTGGATGCCACCAGTTCCCCGGCCGCTGTCAACCGCTCCTGCAGGTGGTCCCAGGCGGTGGCCAGCTCGACGTCCTGACCGGCATCGCCCGACAACGCCGCTTCGGCGATGGAGAATGGCAGCCAGGCAAGCGGATTCCGCCATGCCGTTGCCGTGTTTTCGTCGGTCATGCTTCCTCCGTATCGGTCAGCATCGACGGGTGGCCACCTGAGAATGGCGTTTTCAGATAAGCTCAGAACGACTATCACACTGCGCTGCCGACTTGTCAACGGACGGTCAACCCGAGATCGGACTTAGTGCTGTGCAACGAAGCCCACCGGCGTTAATGTCAATCCATGCCACGCATCGCGCCAATTCCGATGGCCGAACTCAGTGCACAGTCACGCGAAATCGTCGAGGCCGGCGTCACCGACGGTCTCTACGCGACGCCGGTTCCGTTACAGATTTTTGCCTACCGCAGCGCACAGCTCGCCCAGGTGAACATGGCGCGCACCCACCTTGGCGCCGACACTCTGCTCGGCGGTCGACTGTTGGAACTCCTCCGCATCCGCAGTGCACAACTCGGCGAATGCGAACCGTGCAGCCAGTCACGCAAACACGATTCCATCACCGACGAGGACGTCGCCTGCCTGCTGACACCGGCCCAGGGCAAGCTCACGCCGCAAGAACAGATCGCCGTCGAATTCATCGACCGACTCTCTGCCGACCACCATTCAATTGACGGCGAGTTCTACGAACGTCTCGGAAAGCATTTCACCGCAGCGCAAATCATCGAACTCGGC
>NZ_JBAPMI010000223.1:0-19206 GCF_049278535.1 Mycobacterium sp.
GCACGGCGCTCATGCGCCGACGGGAGTAGCGTCGTTTTCGATGGCTAGCGACATGCTCTGCTATCCGGGCGGCGCCTCTCGTCTCAACTTTGATAGGACCGCCGGCCCCGGTCCTGGCGCCGCGGCCCCCGCCGAATCGTCCGTGCGGGCCGCACGGGCATCCAGCCCGGCTACGACGCTTCGCGCGCATGGGTGGCTGTGGGGCCACCACCAACATGCGGCAGCGAGCCGGGCGATGAGCTCGAGGAGCGCTCGTGACTGATTCCCCGGCGGTTTCACAGGACACCATCAGGACCTACGTGCTCGACACGTCGGTGTTGTTGTCCGATCCGTGGGCCTGCTCCCGCTTCGCCGAACACGAAGTGGTGGTTCCGCTGGTAGTGATCAGTGAGCTGGAGGCCAAGCGCCACCACCACGAACTGGGTTGGTTCGCCCGCCAGGCATTGCGCCTGTTCGACGATCTGCGGGTCCAGCATGGGCGGCTGGATCAGCCCATTCCGGTCGGGACGCAAGGTGGCACGCTGCACGTCGAGCTCAACCACAGCGACCCCAACGTGCTGCCAGCCGGGTTCCGCACCGACACCAACGACTCGCGCATCCTGTGCTGTGCCGCCAACCTCGCGGCTGAGGGCAAGCGAGTCACGTTAGTCAGCAAGGACATTCCGCTGCGCGTCAAGGCGGGTGCGGTGGGCCTGCTCGCCGACGAGTACCACGCGCAAGACGTCGTCGTCTCCGGCTGGACCGGGATGACCGAGATGGAGACCAGCGCCGACGACATCGACGCGCTGTTCGCCGAGGGCGAGGTGGACCTGGAAGCCGCGCGAGACCTACCCTGCCACACCGGTATTCGGCTGCTGGCCGGCAGCTCGCACGCGCTCGGCCGGGTCAACGCACAAAAACGCGTCCAGTTGGTCCGCGGCGACCGCGAGGTATTCGGGCTGCGTGGACGGTCGGCCGAACAGCGGGTGGCCCTGGATCTGCTGCTCGACGAGTCGGTGGGCATCGTGTCGCTGGGCGGCAAGGCCGGCACCGGCAAGTCGGCGCTGGCGCTGTGCGCCGGGCTGGAAGCCGTGCTGGAGCGACGCACGCAGCGCAAGGTGGTCGTGTTCCGCCCGCTCTACGCGGTCGGCGGCCAGGAGCTCGGCTATCTGCCCGGCAGCGAGAGCGAAAAGATGGGCCCCTGGGCGCAGGCGGTCTTCGACACACTGGAAGGTCTGGCCAGCCCCGCGGTGCTCGAAGAGGTGCTGTCCCGCGGCATGCTCGAGGTGTTGCCACTGACGCACATCCGCGGTCGCTCGCTGCACGACTCGTTCGTCATCGTCGACGAAGCGCAGTCACTGGAACGCAACGTGCTGCTGACCGTGCTGTCGCGGTTGGGCGCGGGATCGCGAGTCGTGTTGACGCACGACGTCGCTCAGCGTGACAACCTGCGGGTGGGACGGCACGACGGGGTGGCCGCGGTGGTCGAAAAACTCAAGGGACACCCGCTGTTCGCGCACATCACGCTGCTGCGCAGCGAGCGCTCGCCAATCGCGGCGCTGGTCACCGAGATGCTCGAGGAGATCAGCGGCGCACCGGTGTAACCGCCGCCGGTAAGCTTCGGCCGTGCCGAAACGACCGGATAACCAGGCCTGGCGGTACTGACGCACCGTCGCCGGCGTAGCGGCGGCCGCCGCCATCGTCGCGGTCGGCGCGTTCACCGGGCACGTCCGATTCGCACACGCCAAGGACGTCGTCGACTGCGCTCAGGTCAAATGCGTCGCGTTGACCTTCGACGACGGCCCTACGCCCTACACCGACCGGCTGCTGAGCATCCTGAAGGCCAACAACATCAAGGCCACCTTCTTCGAGATCGGCAACAAGGTGGCGGCAAACCCGGCCGGTGCCAAACGGGTTGTCGACGCGGGTATGGAACTGGGCAACCACACCTGGGAACACCCGACCATGACGACGCTGCCGCCCGACGACGTCCCCGGCCAGTTGGCCCGGGCCAACGACGCGATCGCCACCGCCACCGGTGTGAAGCCGAGTCTCTGGCGGCCGCCGGGCGGGTTGACCAACGCGGCCGTCGACGAGCAGGCCAAAAAGGCCGGCCTTGCCGGAATCCTCTGGGACGTAATCCCTTTCGACTGGATCAATGACTCCAACACCGCAGCCAGCAGGGACGTGCTGATGGCTCAGATCAAGCCTGGTTCGGTGGTGTTGCTACACGACACCTACTCCAGCACGGTCGACCTCGTCGAGCAGTTCATTCCGGTGCTCAAAGCCAACGACTACCACTTCGTCACGGTCAGTCAGCTGCTCGGGCCGCGCGCCCCGGGCAGCGTCTACGGCGGTCGCGAGAACGGGCCACCGGTCAACGACCTGCACGACATACCGCCGTCGGAGATTCCATCGCTGCCGCATACGCCGTCACCGCCACCGATGCCGAACCTCCCGATTACCGATGTGGCAGGCCAGAATTCGGGCGGACCGAACAACGGCAGCTAGCCGTTGCAGGTGATGAAGTTGTTGCGCCTCGGTGAGTGAGACATGATTTTTGAGACGGACTGCTGGGACACGTGGCATGGAAATCGCTTCTTCTAGAAGCGAGTCCGTGCTTGTCGCATATGTCGTCTATTTCGCGACAGCTTTTCTTGGCACCGCTGGCGGTGCCATTGCTGGTTCGAACTACGGCTCCACCAGGACCCGGAATACCCCCTGGGATTTGTCCTGCGCTATCCGGAACGCCTCCACGGCGTCCTCGATTGGGAATCGGTGGGTGATCAGAGTGTGGGCGAGTTCCGGGCGCTCCGCCAAGAGGTCCGCCGCCTCAGCGAAGTCTTTGCGCCGCCCGTGGCTGCAGTAGCCGAGCGAAGGACGTACCGTCACTTCCTTTGAGAACGAGGCGTCCATCGGCCAGACGGTTTCGGGGGCGTACGCGCCGAGGTGGACCACCGTCCCACCCGGCCTCGATAGCTCGACGGCGCGATGCAGCGCGCTCTCGCTGCCGCCGGTCTCGATCACGACGTCGTAGTCGGTGGTTGATACGACCGCTCCGATGCACTCGCGGGCTTCATGCTGGTGGGGGTGGCGTGCCTCGACCGCGACTTCTGGTGCACCCATCTCTTGGGCTGCCGCCGCCGCGAGGATGCCGATCGCTCCCGCCCCGACGATTGCTACACGGGTCTGTGCGTTGACCTCTGCCCGATGACAACTGTGCCAGGCCACGCTGGCCGGTTCCACGAGCGCCGCGTCGGCGACGTTGAGTTCCGACGGGAGGGGCACCAGCACATGGCGTGGCGCTCGAAACCATTCGCTCATGCCTCCCGGGCTGAGCATGCCGGGCGCGGTTGGCAGTCCTGCGGTGCACATGTGGAAAGCACCCTGCTCGCATTGCGCACACTCACCGCAGCCGAAGAAACCCTCGACAGCGACGGCAGTGCCGTCTTCCATTGTCCCCGCGAACTCGTGGCCTGCGATCTGTGTGCTGCCATATTGCAGGTACTTGAAATCCGAAGCGCAGATGCCTGTCGCCACCACACGAATAAGCTCTCCGTCACCCTCTGGATCGTCGACATCGACGACCTCAACCGACGGCGGCGCGTTGCGTACTGCCTTCACCGGATCTCCTCGCCTAGTTGACTCCAACTCGTCATTTTGCCGCGAAATGGATACTCCGATTTCCAGTTTGGAGCCGAACTTCCGCGAGTTGCAGATGTCGTATGTTTCGAGACAAAGTTGGCCGGCGAGCGACCTCCTTCACAGCATTGCCTCGGCCCAGGCGATATGCCCCTCGAGGCCAAGCGTTTTCGCCATGTCGCGGTAGCGATCCCTTAAGTCCGCGTATGCGGCGCGATCGCCATGCGCTCGCGCCACTAGCGCGCGCAGCCGCAGCAGCCAGATGTCACGAACTACGAGACGCTCATCGGCTGGCGCAACCGCTAACCGCTCGATGGCGGCCTCGGCCTCGGCCAGGTCACCGTCGGCGCCGCGATCGAGCAGTGTCTGCGCCAGAACACCCGTCGCAGCAACCCCCCACGCCAGCAATTGGCCCTCGCGGACCAGGTGATCGGTGGCGGCGCGCATCAGCGGTATCGCCTCGTCGAGATCGCCGTGCCAAGCCCTTTCCCGCGCCATGTACACCTCGACGAGCGGTCGATCGCCGAGGTTGTGCGAATCCCGTGCGAACACATTGCTGACCTCGGCCATGAGCGTGAGTCCTTGGTCACGCTCGGCGGCCGTATGGCGGTGCGCAAGTGCAACGCCCAGCGCCATCCTGGCGAATGCCGGCGCCATGTCATTGCCGGCTCGTTCCGCAATTCGTAGCGCATCCTCGATCTCGCGCACCGCGCGGTCGTCGGCGGCCAGCGCGCCATTCGATATTCCCGGGAAGTAACTCAAATCGGCGACCCCGGCGTAGGTCAGGGGGTCGGCACTGCGGGCCATATCCAGGCCGTGGCGCAGATCCTCGCGCCATCCGGTACGTCCCAGGGAATAACGGGCCGTACCCCGCGCCGCCAAGGCCAGAGCTAATGGAGACCCGAAGATGAAATTGCCCTTAAACGGGTCACCGTCGGCCAGGTCGATAACCCGTTGTGACCACCGCAGCACATCGGGCCAGTGACCACATTCGAACTTGGCGTAGAGCGCCGGGAAGGACAGCCCCACCATCAAGGTCGGATCGCCAAGGGACTCGATGAGGGTCATGGCTTCCGATGCCAGCTTCGACGCCTCGCGAATCCGGCCCCGATACGCGTGATCCATCACCAGCCCCCCCATGGCGACCGCCAGCGGCGCCTTGTCGCCGGTAACGGCGCACAGCTGCCGCAACTCGTCGAAGCGGGCACCGGCGTCGTTGGGATGGACCCGATAGGCGGTCCCGCACAACATAGTGCGAGGGGCGATGCGCATGGCTGGCTGGTTCGGGTCGTCGGTGGGCAATGTGTCGGCGATCGTTCGGGCGCGCTCCCAACTGGTTCGTGCTGCGGCCATGTTGCGGCTGGTTGCCCAAGCCCCGGCGCGCAGGTGCCAGCCGTAGGCGGCGTGCAGATCGCCTGCGGCCTCCAAATGTTCGGCGATCAAAGCGGCGTTTTCCTCAGCCGCGGTCGGGTCACGGGATTCGATTGCGGCCGCGACGCGCCGGTGCAGCTCGGCACGATCGGATTTGAGCTGTGAGTCGTAGGCAACCGTCCGGATCAGCGGATGGTGAAACACGTACTCCGGTGCTCCGGTGAACCTCACCTGGTCGACGAGTTCGGCCAGCACAAGATCCTCGACAATGGGCTCAATTCCCAGCGTTTCGAGCAGGGCCGGGTCGAACCGCGAGCCGATGACCGCCGCGGCACTCAAGGTTCGCTTAGCCACCGGGACCAGGCGGTCGATGCGGGCAGCGATAGTCGCCTGCACGGTGACCGGCATGCTGACCTCGGCCACAGCGGCCGTCGAGAGGTAGGCGCTGCGGACGCCGCGAAGCACACCGCGCTCCGCCAGGTCGCGCACCATCTCCTCGGCGAAAAACGGGTTGCCGGCGGCCCTCTCGGCGATCTTGCGGCCCAGCGCGTCAACAGAGGGGTCCTGGCCGAGGAGCTCGGAGACCAGTGCCGCGGTCTCCGAATCGCTCAGCGGCGCAAGGGCGATGCACTGAGCGCCGGGCACCCGGTTCAACACGCCCGGATATTCGGGGCGGTAGGTGATCAACACCACCGCGCGCGTCTGCGCAATTACAGTCATGAAGTGCGCAAGTAGAGATTCGCTGGCCTCGTCGATCCAGTGCCGCGTCCTCAACGACGTAGACGGCCGGGGTTTGGCGTGCCAGCGAGGCCGCATTGACCAGCGCAGTCAACCGGCGCCGCCGGGCGTCCGGATCGATCTTGGGCGGCTTCACCTCGGGGTCGGCGATGCCGAGCAGGTCATCGAAGAGCAATAGGTCTTCAGGGTCGCCATCGGGTACCCGGGCCCGTATCTGGGTGCGGGCGGACGCGGCGTCTAGATCACCCACACGGAAGGCCGCGCGCAGTAGCCGCGCCACGACGTAAAACGGGATATCGCTCGCGTGCGATTCGCAGAAGGCGGCAAAAGAGTCGACACCCCGGGCTGCTGCCATTGCGGCAACCTCACGCACCAGACGGCTCTTGCCGATGCCCGGTGATCCCACCACGCCGACCACGGCGCCGTAGCCATCGATGGCACGGTCGAGAAGGCTTTCGATGGCGCCCATCTCCCACCGTCGACCGACAAGGTTCGACTCGGTGCGGCCACGATCGCGACGCTCTTCGGACATCCCCAACAGCCGGTGGGCGGCGACCGGCGCGTCGGCGCCCTTGATGCGCACCATCTCTGTCTCACCCAGCGCCGTCGCGCCCCCGACGAGCCGTGCCGTGGATGCGCTGAGCATCACCCCGCCCGCCGGCGCGACGGATTCCATCCGCTGCGCAAGGCCTACCTGTTCTCCGATTGCGGCGTAACCCAAAGCCCCCGAACCGACCTCACCGGCAACGACCTCACCGGAGTTCAGTCCCACGCGCACCTGCAGATCCAGACCGTCGCGCTTTTTCACGTCCGCGGCCAGTCGGACGGTTTCATCTTGAATGCCCAGCGCCGCACGGCAGGCGCGAATGGCGTGGTCTTCCAACGCCACCGGCGCACCGAACACTGCCATGATCCCGTCGCCGGTGAACTGTGCGACTGCGGCGCCGTACCGCTGCACCACCTCTATAGCGCGGTTGGCGAGTTCGGTCATGATTTCCCGGAGCCGCTCCGGCCCGACGGTCGCAGCGATGTCCATCGAGTGGACCACATCGGCGAAGAGAACCGTGACCTGCTTGTACTCGGCGTGCGCGTCGCTTGCGTCGACTGGTGCGCCGCACGCGTGGCAAAACCGGGCGCCCGCTAAAGGCTCGGCGCCACACGTCCGGCACGCCGCTCCGGTCGTCATCCGACTCCCCCGCCTATCCCGGCCCCCGGCCTTCACAGAATAGGCCTTCGGACACTGCACGAGGGGCTCTTGGCCAGAGCGTCAGTTAAAAGACCAGGATCCGTGAGCAGCGCTCACTCACGCGTCGCCTATAGACGGATATCGCGCGGCTATTGCCCAGGAAGGTCACCCGATGCGGCGAGGGCCAGCAGCTCACCGCGGCCGATCTGAGTGACCAAGCTGGCGCTGTCAAAGTAGATGCGCTCGTTGGTGATTCGATCGCCGTCGAAGAAGAATACCGCGATGATCGGCACCCGGAACGCCTTGCCGGTCGGCGGCATTCCGTAGAACTCACCGAGATTGGTTCCCAGTAGGTCGAATTCAGTGATCACCGCATCCTCGGTGACGTGGTAGCGCACATTGTCGTGACGCTGATCGGGGAACGCGGTGCGGGTAGTCCGGTAGTAACCCACCACCTCGTCGTCGCCGTCGAAAACCTGGCCGGTGGCCATGATCTCGTAGTGCGGGTGACCGTTGAAGGTGGCCAGAGTGCGATCGAACTCCTTGGTCACCTCGGTGTTCATGTGCTCTTCGATGAGCGCCAGGCGCCGTTGGCGGAGTTCGTCGCTGAGCATGCCTACTCCTCGGTGACGTTGGCCATCGCGAGCACATCCAGGCGACGGTCGAGTTCGGCTTCGGACAGCTTGTCATCGATCAGTCCGCGATCGATGACCGTCTGCCGAATTGTCTTGCGCTCCTTGAGCGCTTGCTTGGCGACCGCGGCCGCCTCTTCGTAGCCGATCGCCGAGTTCAGTGGCGTCACGATCGACGGGGACGACTCGGCCAGCTCCCGCAGGTGCTCGACATGGGCGGTGAGCCCGACGATGCAGCGCTCGGCGAACAGGGTCGAGACATTGGTCAGCAGCTTGAACGACTCGAGCACGTTGCGGGCCATCATCGGGATGTAGACGTTGAGCTCGAACGCGCCCGACAGGCCACCGACGGCGACGGCGGCGTCGTTGCCGATCACCTGAGCGGCCACCTGGGTAACCGCTTCGGGCAGAACGGGATTGACCTTGCCCGGCATGATCGAGCTGCCGGGCTGCAGGTCCGGCAACTGGATCTCGGCCAGACCGGTCAGCGGGCCCGAGCCCATCCAGCGAATGTCGTTGGCGATCTTGGTCAACGACACCGCGATGGTACGCAGCGCGCCGGACGCCTCGACCAGCCCGTCGCGGGCGGCCTGCGCTTCGAAAGAGTTTGCCGCGGTGCGCAGATCGGTCAGGCCGGTCTCGGCGACGAGAACCTGGACCACCTTGGCGCCGAAGCCGTCGGGGGCGTTGAGGCCGGTGCCGACGGCGGTGCCGCCGATCGCCAGCTCGCCCAGCCGGGGCAGCGTCGCGCGGACTCGTTCGATGCCGGCCTCGATCTGACGGGCATAGCCGGAGAACTCCTGGCCCAGGGTCACCGGGACGGCGTCCATCAGGTGGGTGCGGCCCGACTTGACCACGGTGTGCCATTCGCGGGCCTTGCCGGCCAGTGCGTCGTGTAGCACCTGCAGCGCCGGAATCAAATGGCGCACAGCGGCTTCGGTGGCCGCTATGTGGGTTGCGGTCGGAAAGGTGTCGTTGGACGACTGCGACATGTTGACGTCGTCATTGGGATGAACGGTGACGCCATTGGCGCCGGCGATGCTCGAGATCACCTCGTTGGTGTTCATGTTGGAGCTGGTCCCAGACCCGGTCTGGAAGACGTCGATCGGGAATTGGTCGTCGTGCTTGCCGTCGGCGATTTCGGCAGCGGCGGCGATAATCGCATCGGCCTTGTCGGCTGCCAGCAACCCGAGATCCTTGTTGACCTGGGCGCAGGCACCCTTCAACAGGCCCAGGGCGCGGATCTGGGTGCGTTCCAGGCCGCGGCCGGAGATCGGGAAATTCTCCACGGCGCGCTGAGTCTGGGCCCGCCACAACGCTTTTGCAGGCACCCGGACTTCGCCCATGGTGTCGTGTTCGATGCGGTATTCGGTGTCTGCCATCGGGCAACGTCCTTATTAGGTAGGGGTCTTGCTGGGTAGTGGTTACGGCAATGGGTATGCGGCGTTGCTGTCGCCGGTGAAGTCGATCGCGGAGTATTCGTTGAGCTTGGCCAGCCGGTGGAAGCCCTCGACCATCCGCAGCGTGCCGGACTTCGAGCGCATCACGATCGACTGGGTGGTGCAGCCGCCGGGTTCGTAGCGCACACCCTTGAGCAGGTCGCCGTCGGTGACGCCGGTGGCGCAGAAGAAGACGTTCTCGCCGGACACCAGATCCCCGGTGGTCAGCACCTGGTCGAGGTCGTAGCCGGCGTCGAGCGCTTTCTGCCGCTCGGCATCGTCCGTGGGTGCCAGCTGCGCCTGGATCTCGCCGCCCATGCAGCGCAGCGCCGCGGCGGTGATGATGCCTTCCGGTGTGCCGCCGATCCCGGCCAGCATGTCGGTGCCCGAACCGGGGCGGCAGGCAGCAATCGCGCCGGCCACGTCGCCGTCGGTGATCAGCCGGATCCGTGCGCCGGTGGCTCGCACGTCGTCAATCAGCTGGGCATGCCGCGGCCGGTCCAGGATGACGACCGTCATGTCCGGTACTGACAATCCCTTGACCTTGGCGACCGCGCGGATGTTGTCGGCGATCGGCGCGGTGATGTCGAGGACGTGGGCGGCGTCGGGTCCCACGGCGATCTTGTTCATGTAGAACACCGCCGACGGGTCGAACATCGAGCCGCGGTCGGCCACCGCGAGCACCGAGATGGCATTGGGCATGCCCTTGCTCATCAGCGTGGTGCCGTCGATCGGGTCCACGGCGAAATCGCATTCCGGGCCGTCGCCGTTGCCGACGTGTTCGCCGTTGTAGAGCATCGGCGCTTCGTCCTTCTCGCCTTCGCCGATCACGACGACGCCGCGCATGGACACCGAGTTCACCAGTTGCCGGATGGCGTCGACGGCCGCGCCGTCGCCCCCTTCTTTGTCGCCGCGGCCCACCCAGCGGCCGGCGGCCATGGCGCCGGCTTCGGTGACCCGGACGAGCTCAAGGGCGAGGTTGCGGTCCGGGGCTTCACGACGAGAACCTGCGCTCATGGTTGCCGATTGTCCCAGAAGCGGGTTGCCGCTCGGGAGCTGGGATACTCGTGCTGTGACGACGCAGCCAGAGCCGACGGCCAAACCGGCCAAGCCCCGGCTGCTGCAGGACGGCCGGGACATGTTCTGGTCGATTGCGCCGCTGGTGGTGGCCTGCATGGTCCTGGCGGGCATCGTCGGGATGTGCTCGTTTTCCCCGGGCGGAATCAACCGCGGACCGGTGCCGCCCTACGACGCGACCAGCGCACTGAAGGCCGATGCGCTGACGCTCGGGTTCCCGGTCCGGCTGCCGCGACTGCCGCAGGGCTGGCAGCCGAATTCCGGCGGCCGCGGGGGTGTCCCCGACGGCAGAACCGATCCGTCGACCCACCAGAAACTGCACGCGGTCACCTCGACCATCGGGTACATCAGCCCCGGCGGAATGTATGTGAGCCTCACCCAGAGCAACGCCGACGAGGCCAAGCTGGTCGGCTCGATCCACCCGTCGATGTATCCCAGCGGAACCGTCGACGTGGACGGCAACCGATGGATCACCTATCAAGGCGACGGCGGCGTGGAGCCGGTGTGGACGACACGACTGAACAGCACGGCCGGTCCCGCCCAGATCGCGATCACCGGCGCCGGCAGCGCCGACGACTTCCGTACGCTGGCGGCGGCCATTCAAACGCAGCCACCCCTACCGGCACACAGGTAAGAGAAGGGACCCTTCATGAGCGCACCGGTTGCTGATCTCACCGGCTGGTCAGTCGCGCCGTTCACCGGAGGCGGGTACACCCACGACGTCTACCGCAAGGGCGACGGACCCGGCGTGGTGCTGATCCCCGAGATACCGGGCATCCACCCGGGTGTGCTGGGGCTGGGAAATCACTTGGTGGACAACCATTTCACCGTAGCGATCCCGTCGCTGTTCGGCGAGCCCGGCCGCGGCAAGGACCCCGGCTACGTCATCTCGACGATCGCCCGGGCTTGTGTGGCAAGGGAATTCGCGGCTTTGGCGACTAACAAGCAGCGGCCGGTGTCGGTGTTCTTGCGGGCGTTGGCCCGCGACCTGAACAAGGAGACGCCGGGCAAGGGCGTCGGTGTGATCGGGGAATGCTTCACCGGTGGCTTCGCGTTGGCCGCCGCGGTCGACGACAGTGTGCTTGCGCCGGTGCTCAGCCAGCCGTCGGTGCCCTTTCCGCTCACGCCGCGGCAGCGCCGGGATGCCGGGGTCAGCGATCTGGAGTTGAACGCGTTCAAAGACCGGGCCACCAACGAAGGGTTGTGTGCGATCGGCCTGCGCTTCAGTGAGGACAGGATGGCACCCGGCGAGCGGTTCAAGACGCTCAAGGACCGGCTCGGCGATGCGTTCGAGGTGATCGAAATCGACTCGCGCCCAGGCAATGAGCACGGCTTCTCCCGGATGGCGCACTCGGTACTGACCGACGAGGTGCGTGAGGTCGACGGCCAGCCGGCCTACGAGGCCCGCAAGCGTGTCGTCGAGTTCTTCAACGAGCGGCTGCGTTAGCGGCCTGCCGCTTGCGCTGGTCGGCGATGAACCGAATCGACATGCGCTGCAACAGACCCGGCGCCAGCCGGGCGAACACCCAGGACGCATACGCCTGCTTGGGCTTCACCAGCAACGCCTTGTTGCGGCCGATCGCCTTCAACGTGTCGCGGGCCAGCCGGTCGGCGCTGTAGGCGTTCTTCATGCCCTGCCCACGCAGGTAGTAGTCACGGCCGACGAAACCGCCGATTGCGCCCTTGTCCAGAATCGGCGTCTCGACCGCGCTCGGGCACACCGCGAGCACGCCGACACCGCGGGGAACGGCCTCGGAGCGCAGCGCCAGCGACAGCCCCACGATCGCGTGTTTGGTCATCACGTAACTGGTGATCTGGCCGGCCGCGGTCAGCCCGGCCATCGACGCGGTGTTGACGATGTAGCCGTGGCCCTGCCGCAGCATCACCGGGTAGGCGGCGGTAACCCCGTGCACGACGCCGCGGATGTTGACGTCGATGATGGCGTTCCACTGGTCCAGCGTCAGCAGTTCGGTGTCACCGCCCCAGGCGATTCCGGCATTGTTGAACATCAGGTCGAGTCGTCCGGCGCGGGCGACGACGGCGTCGACGGCGGCCTGGACCGCGGTCGGGTCGGTGACGTCGAGGGTGGCCGATGTCGCGGTGCCGGGGCCACCCAGGCTCTCGGCGGTGCCGGCCGCGGCGTCGCCGTCGACATCGGTGCACACCACGTCGGCTCCCGCGGCGACCAGGGCCCGGCACAGCGCGGCGCCGATGCCCGAACCGGCGCCGGTGACGATCGCCTGCTTTCCGGCGAAATTCATTGCGCCGCCAGTTTCATGACGTGGCTCATCAGGTCGGGGTATCGCTTCATGTGGGCACCGCCGTTGAGGTCGAGCACCTCACCGGTCAGCCACGGCGCCTTAGAGAGGAACACCACGGCGTCGGCGATGTCCTCGGGAGTGCCGGCTCGGCCCAGCGGGGTGTTCTCCACGTATTCGTCGACTACGCCGGGGATGAGGGTGGCCGGCTCGGTGAGCGGAGTATGCACGAATCCGGGGGCGACGGCGTTGACCCGAATGCCTTGCGGCGCAAGCTCGAGCGCGGCGACCTCGGTCAGCATCGACAGCCCGGCCTTTGCAGGGCTGTGCGCGTTCTACGCATTCGGTGTGCCTTTGGCCCAAGCCCAGGCCGCTAGACGCCACTCGGTGTCGACCTTGCGAAGCGCCACCGTGAAGAGTGAACCGGTTTGCGTGACCGGGTTCCCCCGAAGGTTGAACGTCATGGTTGCGGGAACAACGACATACCCGTAATCGCCGGTGAGATCAACATGCCGTGGCTCGCCGAGAGCGATGTTATAGCCGGACGCCCCCAGGTGCTCGCCCTCGGCAAGCACGTCCTTCCACCAGTCTTCGGCGGCTGTCGGCCCCTGCCATACATGCGGCGACATTCCGTCAAGAATCTGCATCGGGTCAGCACATGCCGCCGCCATCGCCTTCGCGTCACCGTTGTTGAAGGCATCGACGTACTGACACACCGCCGTCATCGGATCGTTCGAGGTAGGCATAATCAGATCGTCCACTCTCCCTGGTGCCAGTGCCATTGTTCTGGGGCGCGCGATCCCAGGTGTGCTATTTCTCGCATCCCGCCTTGGCCGCCCAGTAGGCGCTCATCGCCGCGGCGGGCTGGCGGCCGTTCAGCGAGCTGATCGACACCAGCGCACCGCCTTTGCGCAGCCGCGGTGCGGCGTGCTTGATCACCGGGAACGCGCCGGTCAGGCAGACGTCGACGACCGAGCGAAAGTCTTCGGCGGCCAGTTCGGTGATCAGCCCGCGCGCGCTGTAGCCGGCGGTGTTGACGACGACGTCGAGCGCGCCCGCCTGGTCGAACAGCGCCCCGTACCGAGTCTTCGTCGGTGACTTCGACTGTCGCTGCGGTGTGCGGATCACCGAGTTCGGTTGCGACGGAACGTGCTCCGTCGCCGTTGCGGTCGGCGACGGTCACCCGGCAGCCGTCGGCGGCCAGTGCATGGGCCACCGCCTTGCCGATACCCGAGGCGCCGCCGACCACGACGGCGGTGCGGTTGGTCATTGGTGTTCCTCCCCCTCGTCGCTGCGCGACTGGAGGTGCCCCCGGTCGGGTCGTGGGTCATTCCACTTGGCGGCGATCACGCGCCACGGGTCGGCGAAGTGGCCGGGGTAGCGGTGATACGGCGAGCGACGTTTCAGCAGAGCGTGGGCCAGGGGAGCGCCCAGCCGCGCCGGGTGGCGGCGCCAGCCCATTCGCTCTGCGGTTTCGGCCAGCAGCTGTGGCCATGAAATCCGTTGAAAATTCAGGGCTTCCGCCGACCGCGTGGTGTCCATCCAGTCGGTCCCGAACCAGTCGGCGTCGCGGTCCGGGTCGCCCTTCCGTCCGGTCGGTATTCCGCCGAGCAGACCCATCGCGGCCGCGGTCGACGGGGCGATGTCGCCCTGGACCAGCCGGTGTGACTCGTCGCCGCCGATCAACAGCGTCTCGCCGATCACCGGCGCGGTCGTCGCGGCGACGAAGGCGTGCGCGACATCGCGCACGTCGACGGTCTGGATACGGCCGTCGATGGGCAGCGACGCCTCGAAGTAGATGGTGTCCAGGTCGAGGTCGAACCGCGGCTCGGCGGTGAGCACGCCACCGAGTCGCAGCACCACAAAGTCCAGTCCGGAAGCGCGCACCAGCCTCTCGGCTTCCACCTTGTGGGCGCCGTAGATGTCAGAGGGTCGCAGCGGGGTGTCCGTGGTGAGCACGTCGCTGACGCGGTGCGGGTTGCGGGCGCCGTAGGCGGCGACGCTGGACGCCTGGACGAATCGCGGCGGCGCCGGCAGCGCCGCAGCGGCCTCGACCAGGTACCCGGTCGCGTCGACGTTGACCCGACGGGCCAGCGCCGGCCGGGCGTAGCAGACCGGCGGGATGATCGCGGCCAGGTGGATGATCGCCGTCGGCGAGACGGCCCGCAGCAGCTCGTTTACCGCGTCGGGGTCGGTGAGATCGGCCCAGCGGACCTAGGTGGACGGCATCAGCGCCGCCGCCTTGCGGTTGGCCGGCACGTCAAGATCGGTGGCGACGACATGGCGACCGTCGACTGCCAGCTGTCGCACGGTTTCCGAGCCGACCAGCCCGAAAGCCCCGGTGACCAGCACAGTCTCGCTCATGGCGCATTACGCTACACGCCGGATCGGAATATGTCGGAAGCTGTGCGTTCGCGGGGTGCATAGCAGCATGAGTGGCAGGCTGGTCACGCAAAGGGGTGGGTGCCGGGCTTGCGGCGGAAGGCCTCAGCGCGGATCGAGCAAGCCACACCCGCCGACCGGTCCGCCTCTACCGCTGAGTTTGTGGCTCTGGCGATAGACGCCTTGGTAGCGGCCGAAAAGTTTATCCTTTGCGGATCGGGGTGACGGATCGGCGGCGGAGCGGATGACGACGGCAACCATGTGCCGAACGTGCGGCACTGAACCACTGGAGAATGCGCGGTTCTGCCACTCCTGCGGTTCACCGATCAGTTCGGCGACCAGGCCTGCCGAGTACAAACAGGTGACGGTGCTGTTTGCCGACGTGGTGCATTCGATGGACATCGCCTCGGCGGTCGGGGCCGAACGGTTGCGCGAGATCATGAGCGAACTGTTCAACCGTTGCAGTGGAATGGTGCAGCGGTACGGCGGGACCGTGGACAAGTTCACCGGCGATGGCATCATGGCGCTGTTCGGTGCGCCGATGGCGTTGGAGGACCATGCTTTTCGCGCATGTCTGGCAGCGTTGGATATACAGCAGCAAGCCATTGAGCTGGCTGTCGAGGTGCACCGTCAGGATCGCATTGACTTCCAGCTTCGGGTTGGACTCAACTCCGGCCAAGTGATTGCCGGTGAAATCGACTCGAACCCGACGAGCTACACCGCTATTGGTGAGCAGGTCGGGATGGCGCAACGCATGGAGTCCGTCGCGCCGCCGGGAGGCGTCATGCTCAGCGAATCCACCGCTCGGCTGGTCGAAGACGTTGCCACGTTGGGCGAGCCGGAGCTGATGCATATCAAGGGCGCCGCCGAGGCGGTGCGGGCACGTCGGCTACTGGCTGCATCGTCAGATCGTCGGCACGCCGGCCGGCAGGACCCGTCATTGGTAGGCCGCAGCTGGGAGATGGGCGCCCTCACCGGCATGCTGGATGCGGCAATCGACGGCACAGGGTGCGTTGTGGGTTTGGTCGGACCACCCGGCATTGGCAAGAGTCGCATTGTTCGCGAGATCACCAGGCTCGCGCAGCGACGTGACGTCGAGGTGTTCGCCGCATATTGTGAGTCGCACGCGAGCGAAATACCGTTTCACACGGTGACATCGCTGCTTCGCACGGCATTGGGAGCGGTGGGCCTCGGCGACGAAGCGGCACGCGCACGTGTCCGCGAGCGTGCGCCCGATGCCGATCCAGAGGATCTCCTGATACTCGATGACCTACTCGGGATCGGAGATAGCAGTGTTGAACTGGCGGCAATCAATCCCGCTGCCCGGCTCCGGCGACTGACTCGTTTGGTCAACACCATCTCGCTGGCGCGCACTACGCCTGCGGTCTACGTCGTTGAGGATGTTCATTGGATCGACGAGGTCAGCGACTCACTGCTGGCGGACTTTGTCGCCGTAGCTCCGCAAACCCGTTCGCTGGTGTTGATGACTTACCGCCCGGAGTACCGCGGCGCACTGACTCGTGCGCCACACTCGCAGACGATCACGTTTGCGCCACTGAACGCTGCACTTTCGGCCAACCTGGCAACCGAGCTAATCGGTTCGCACCCGTCCGTAACGACAATTTCCATGCAGGTCGCGGAGCGGGCTGCGGGAAATCCCTTTTTCGCCGAGGAGATGGTGCGCGACCTTGCCGAACGCGGTGTGCTGACGGGCGGGCGTGGTAAGTACGTATGCGGCAGCGATTATGCCGACACGGCTGTGCCTGCTACCTTGCATGCCACTATCGCCGCTCGCATCGATCGACTTAGCCCTGCGACCAAACAGACCTTGAACGCCGCGGCGGTTATCGGACTGCGATTCACCGCCGAACAATTGACCTTATTCGATGGCGACGCCGAGATGGGCAAGCTGATCGACGCCGAACTTGTCGACCAGGTGCGGTTCATTCCGTATGCCGAGTATGCGTTCCACCACCCGCTGATTCGCACTGTGGCCTACGAATCCCAACTGAAATCGAACCGCGCTGAGTTGCATCGGCGCGTGGCCGTGGCGATCCAACAGAACCATCCTTCGGCCGATGAGAACTCGGCGCTGATCGCCGAACATTTCGAGGCTGCCGAGGATCTACCAGCGGCGTTCGAATGGCACATGCGCGCCGGGACATGGGCACACAACCGCGACATCGGTGCCGCGCGGGTCAGTTGGGAGCGCGCACGAGCGGTCGCCGACCGGTTGCCTATCGACGACCCGGAACGGACTTCGATGCGCATCGCACCTCGTACTCTGCTGTGCAGCAGCACATTCCGGATCGGTGGAGCCGTTACCGATACCGGCTTCGACGAACTGCGTGACCTCTGTACCGCCGCCGGCGATAAGGTGTCGTTGGCGATCGGGATGGCAGGTCTGCTTACAACGTTGGCTTTTCACAACAAGTTCCATGAGTCTTCGAGTGTCTCGTCGGACTGCACTCGGCTGCTCGAGTCGATCGGTGATCCGATGCTGATTCTTGGACTTTCCATCGCGCCAAGCAATGTCAAGTTTCAAGCAGGCGAGGCGATTGAAGGTTTGCGCTTGGCGCAACGAGTCATCGACCTGGCCGAAGGTGATCCCACCAAAGGCGATCTTGTCATCGGATCACCCTTGGCGATGGCAATCGCGTTGCGAGGCTCCAGCCGGTATTGTCTTGGGCTCCCAGGCTGGAAGGAAGACCTCAACCAGGCGGTCGCGATGGCCCGAACCGTCGACACGACTTCACACATCGCTACCGTGTTGTGTAAGTACGGCTTCGGCGTCCAGGTCGGGGCAGTGCAGCCAGACGCTGTGGCTGACCGGGACACCGCCGAAGCGCTGGAGATCGCGGAGAGTTCTGGTGACGACTTTGCGGTGGATAGCGCGCGGGTGAGTCGCGGCCTCGTCCTCATCCATCAGGGCGATTCGCAACGCGCAGCTGGCCTGGCGCTGATCGCCCGGTATCGTGAGGCCAGCCTGCGACACGGGTATGCACAGAGTGCCGTACGGTTTGCCGACGTTGAGATCGCCAGGGAGAAAGCGAGAGTCGGCGATGTTGATGGTGCCATCGCGCTGGCGCGTGCAGTCGTCACCCATCTGTTCGACGCGGGTGAAATGATTACCCGCGCGGCGGCGACCACCGTATTGGTGGAATCGCTGCTGCAGCGCGGCAGCACCGGCGATGTTACCGACGCGCAAGCCGCCATCGATCAGTTGGCGGCCGTGCCGACCGACCCAGGGTTTGTGTTATTCGAGATTCCGCTGCTGCGGCTGCGGGCGCTGATGGCACGTGCGAATGGCGACGAAGTCGGCTACCGCGAGTTCGCGGATTGCTACCGGAAGCGGGCAAATGATGTTGGTTACGAAGGCCATATCGCGCTGGCCGAAGAGATGCCCAAAGCCCGCTGACGGCTACCCCGACGGTGTCGCGGCCACGACGGACGCTACTTGCGGCGTGGCCGCTGCCTTGACCTGTTCGAACAAATCGATGTAGTAGGGCAGGCAGTCGGCCATGGCCTGCTCGGTGGTGAACAGCGGGCGGTAACCAAGGTCGCGTTCCGCCTTTGCGACCGAGAAGTAGTTGTCGAGGTAAAGCCGTTCCACCGCAAGGGGTTCCAACGGTGGCTGCGGTAAGCTCAACCGGAAATGCAGCCGCTGCCAGATCGACATCACGTCACGCACAATCCGGCCCGATACTCGTGCGCGCGGCCAGCGTACGCCGCACTCCTCCACGATTGGGCGCGCGAACTCGAACATGTTGATCGGTTCGCCGTCGTTGATGAAGTACGCCTGACCGGGGGCCGTCCCGCCCGGCACCAGGTGCTCGGCCGCCAGAATGAATCCGTGAATCAGGTTGTGTACGTAGGAGTTATCCAGCCGAGCGTTCTTGCGGCCGACCAGCACCTTGACGTGTCCGGCGACCACGCTTTCGAACAGCTTGCGGAACATTGTCTGATCGCCGCGGCCCCAGATACCGCTGGGCCGGATCGAGCAGGTCAGCAACCCGTCAATGCCGTTCTGGGACAGCACAAATCGTTCCGCGACCACTTTGGTCTCGGTGTAGAGGTCGTTGAACCGCTCGGTGTAGGGCAACGTCTCGTCGCCGCCGGCTATCGGCTTGCCGCCCATCACCACGCTGTTGGACGCCGTGTAGACGAACCGCTTTACCCCGGCGGCCTGTGCGGCGTGCACCAGGTTCTTGGTTCCCTCGACGTTGACGGCGAAGCTGCGCCGCCGATACTCCTCGGTCACCGACGCGCCGCCCATCAGCTCGATCAGCGCCGCGGTGTGGAAGATGGTGTCGATCCCGGCAACCGCGCCGGCCACGATGTCCCGGTCGCAGATGTCACCCTGCAGCACCTCCAGGCCGGGCTGGGCGCGCAGTGGTGAGGGCGCCCGGTCGAAGGAGCGCACCGAATAGCCCTGGTCGAGCAGGGTGGTCACCAGGTTGGCGCCGACGAAGCCCGAGCCGCCGGTGACGAGCACGCGGCCC
>NZ_JBAPMI010000224.1:0-8453 GCF_049278535.1 Mycobacterium sp.
GCTTCTTTTCCCTGTCACCCCGCTCTGCAGCATTGATGCTGATCAACGGCCATCTAACTTTCCTTGGTCGGGGAAAGCAGGCGGTCGGCGGTTACACGAACACGACACGCATGTCGATTTCCAGAGTCGCTCAGCATCCGCTAAGGAACCCGCAGGTTCAACAGCCCGACCGGCATGCATGACCCGGCCCTGCGGGTCACATCAATGGGGGACCAGGGTTGAGCCAGTTCATCGACGTATCGGTTCGTCCCGCGTACTGCGGGCAGTAGGCCGACATCGCGACGCCGATGAAAAAGCTGGATTCTTTGAGCGAGAGATCGGTGTCCTGCACCAGCTTCATCGCCAAAACGCTTGACTTGTAGTGGTTGTCGAGGCCGGCACACACCAGGTGAGCTTCGGAAAGCGTCGTATCGCGATCGTCGATCAAGATGTTGCGCTTCGCCAGCGCGGCGAGAAACGCATCATCAGTGGCGTCAGCCGAGGCGGGCGCCGCCAGCAACAGTGCGACGGCGGCCATCGGCACGGCACAGGCAGTCAACCATCGGGCTGGCCGGACATCCATGCAGTAACGCTAGTTGAGATCACGCCGCTTCGCGGGGTGAGTGGCTTTCAGCTCGCGTGATGCCCGACGACCGTACGAGGACTGCCAGCACGACGGCGGCCAGCAGCAGCGCCGGAACGTCGCCCCACAGATGTCCCATGTGGTGGCCGGGCTTGAACGATTCCACCGCCATCACGACGGCGTGCACGACGCTTGACCACACGGTGAACCAGATCAGGCTGACGTTCGCCTCGGGACGTCGCGCCGCGTTCACGAGGAACAGGCCCAGCGTCGCGTACAGGCCGACGATCATCATGAAGTAGTCGGATTGATAGGGCGCGCCGTGATGCCAGGCCCACCCCGATGGCCACACAACGGCTAGCGGATAGAGGAGCAACATCAACGCGCCGAAGAAGCCAAGCGCGATCCGAAGTAGCCGGTAGCTGGTCGATGGCGCCAAGTCGTACTCCAAACTGTTTGCGGCCCAACAGGTCCTGGGCTAGCCCCAGCTCCCTGGGGTGCCCTGGGGTACCTTTTGGCCCATCCAGTTGCAGGGCATCATCATCCGATATGCAGTCAACGCGCACTGTTGTTCCGGGGTCAGCGGACTCGGGCCGGCGCACGGTACGTCGGGGCTGCCGCAGATCGGCGGATCAGCGTGAGCACCGGCAGCCGCGCCGATCAGGGTGAATATTGCCGCGCAGGCCGCGATCGCGATCCCTGCCAACGCTTTCTGAATATGACCCATGTCGAACTCTTCCTGCACGCGGCCCGGATCTGGCCGCACTGCAGACGGACGATACTCGCGAACGGCGGTTCACGGTGCGGGTTTAGCGGCATCGGACAACCAGCACCCGGTTGCAGAAATGCGAGTCAGGACTTCGAAGCAGCCTTCGCCGGCGCCTTTTTCGCGGAAGTCTTTTTGGCGGGCGTCTTTTTCGCGGCGGTCTTCTTGGCAGCGGTCTTTTTGGCGGCGGTCTTTTTGGCCGGGGCCTTCTTCGCGGGCGTCTTTTTTGCCGGTGCCTTGTCGCCGCCGGAGCGCGCCTTCACGCTGGCCTCCAACTTGGCCAGCAGATCCGAGACATCTTCAGTCTCGTCCAGTTCTTTGGGCTGCTCCTCGGTGGTAAAGGCCTCCCCGCCTTCGAGTTTGGCCTGCACCAACTCCTGCAGCTGCTCCTGGTAGTCGTCGTGATAGCGGTCGGGGTTGAAATCGTCAGCCATCGATTCGACCACTTGCCCGGCCATCTTCAGCTCGGCCGGCTTGACCTCGACCTTCTTGTCCAGCACCGGGAAGTCCGGATCGCGAATCTCATCGGGCCATAGCAGTGTGTGGATCACCATGACCTCGCGCTTGCTGAAATCCTTTACCCGCAATGCCGCAAGCCGGGTCTTGTTGCGCAAGGCGAAATGCACGATCGCCACCCGATCGGTCTCGGCCAATGTCTTCGCCAGCAGCACATAGGATTTCGTGGACTTGCCGTCGGGCTCGAGGAAGTAGCTGCGGTCGAACATCATCGGGTCGAGCTCGCTGGCCGGCACGAATTCGAGCACCTCGATCTCGCGACTGCGTTCCTCGGGCAGCGTAGCGATATCGTCGTCGGTGATGATCACCATCTGACCGTCATCGGATTCGTACGCCCGCGCGATATCGCGGTACTCGACAACCTCGCCGTCTACCTCGCACACCCGCTTGTACCGGATGCGGCCGTTGTCTTTGGCATGCACCTGGTGAAACTTGATGTCGTGGTCCTCGGTCGCGCTGTACACCTTGACCGGGACGTTGACCAGCCCGAAAGAGATCGAGCCCTTCCAGATCGAACGCATGCTGCCAGTATGCCCATACTGCTAGGCGGGTACGCGTTTAACCACGCTGCGTCGGCGTCCTGCCGGTTATGTGCCAGGTTTCCACTCGACCGACGCCTTTGACCTCAATCGTCCCGCGGGCCTGGCAATCGAAATGATCGCCGACAAGGTCGAAGGTATTGCGCGAGATTTGGATGACGCCGCCGGTGCCGTGCGATTCCATCCGGCTTGCCATATTGACCGTCTCACCCCACAGGTCGTAGATGAATTTTCGGCGGCCGATGACGCCCGCGACCACCGGGCCGGAGTTGATGCCGATGCGGAAGGCGAGCCTGCGGCCGCCGAAGGTCCGCTTGCCGATCTCGGCCTGCATATCCAGCGCGAAGTTGACCAACGCTTCCGCGTGATCCAGGCGTTGGCGTGGCACGCCTGCGGCGACCATGTAGCAGTCTCCGATGGTCTTGATCTTCTCAAGCTCGTACTTGTCAGCAAGATCGTCGAAGCACTCGAATACGTCGTTGAGCAGGTCGACCAGGGTGAGGGGCAGCATCGTCGACGCCATCGGGGTGAACCCGACGATGTCGGCGAACAAAATGCTGGCCTGGTCGTAATGGGCGGCGATCGCACGGGGTTCGGTCTTGAGGGCTTCAGAGATCTCCTTCGGCAGGATGTTGAGGAGCAGCATCTCCGAACTCGCCTGGAAGAAGTCGCGGCGCCGAACGAAGTAATGCAGCAGCCCGAACACGACCGCGATCACCGTTCCGAGGTTGAGCACGAAGAACCATGTCACGAACGCGTCGGGCAGATGCGTCGGCGTCAGGTGCGGCTGCAGCAATGCCGTAATGGGCAGCAACGCGACGAAGCCGACGATCCACAGCAGCGTCCGTCGGGGCTCTTCGAGCAACAGCGAGCCCAACGGACACAGTGCCGCCCAGACGATGACCGCGCTGGACTGCTGAAATCCGCCCAACGCGACCGTCACCAGCCAGGGCAAGATCAGGATTACCAGCAGTTGAGTAAAGCGATAGAACTCGAGATTCCTGGTCCAGGCGAACAACGCTGTGTTCGCCAGCGTGAAAACCGTGTAGAACGCCGGCGCGACGGCGGCCCATGGGGCATCCACCAGCAAATAGGTGACGCTCCACAACACAGTGAACGGTAAGGTCCCCGCGCACAGCACAACTGCGAGCTGCTTCTGCAGCGCGACCTCGTTGGTGTCGGCCGCGGCTGTGCCGATTCGTCCGACCCACCCACTGCGCATAGCGACCCCTTTGCTGACGGTTAGGTTAGCTGGGGGCGGCCTTCGCTATGCCGGTTCAGCCAAGTCGCTGCTGCGCCGCGGCGCTGAGTGCATCCCGATCCGGCAGGTCAGCACCCGCCCGGCTGACGGTGACCGCCGCCGCGGCACTGCCGGCCTCGAGTGCGGCCGTCAGCGCCTCGAGATCGAGTGCGGCAAGCTCCGCGCGTCGGTCGGCGCCCAACAACCCCTGCGCCCACAGCGCGTCGAGCAGGCCGACCATGAACGAGTCGCCGGCGCCAACGGTGTCGACCACCCGTGCCGATCGCGCCGGCACCCGTACCACCCCGGCCGCGCAGATGGCCTCGGCGCCCTGGTCGGCCATCGTCACCGCCACGATCGCGGGACCCAATGACTGCCAGGTTTGGGCGATCTGGTCGGGGCGGCGATCCGGGTCGAGCCAGTGCAGGTCTTCCTCGCTGACCTTCACGATGTCGCTGCGCTCCACGAGATGCTCGATACGAGTCCGGGCCAGTTCGCGATCGACAATCAGCGACGGCCGCACATTGGGGTCGAAGCTGACCGTGGCCGAGATTCGATAGGCGTCGACGAGTGCCGCGACGGCCAGACAGCCCGGGTCGTGAACCGCAGCAATCGATCCGGTGTGCACAACAAGAGGCGGCGACACCGGCGGCGTACCGGACAACTGCCAGTCCAGATCGAATTCATAGTTCGCCGAACCGTTTTCGCCTACGGTCAGCCGCGCCGTCGTCGTGTGCTCGGCGCCTTGGCTTCCCGAAACGAGGTGAGCCCCAGATGCATTGACGTACTCAGCGATGCGCTGACCATAGGGGTCGTTGCCGATGTGAGTGAGGAAATCAACGTCGCGGCCCAGCCGGGCCAGCCCGACTGCCACGTTGAGCGGGCTCCCGCCGACATGCTCGCCGGCGACTCGATGGCCGTCCTGGACGATGTCGATCAGAGCTTCGCCGATCACCAACCCGCGGCTCATTGCACCAACGCCTCCAAGGTTGCGCGAGCTCCCTTGCCGTGCAACGAATCCAGCGCCCAGCGGTATGCCTCGACGAACCGATGCTGATGGGACAGGTCTGCGAATACCGCAGTGATTTCGATGAATGCGTTTGGGTTTTCGCGCTGAGAGCGGGCGATCGGGATGAGCGAGTCGGCCAACTGGTCGAGCACCTCGTACGGCTCCCCCCACTCGTTGACACCCTCGGCGTAGCGGGCCCAACTGGCCACCGCCGCCGACGCCAGCTGAACCGGCCCGTCGTTGGCCAGGTTGTCGTAGATGACTGGGAGCAGCCATTTCGGGATGCGGTCCGACGAATAGGCGCAGAGCCGCGCGACGGTGTCGCGCACGGCTGGGTTGGCGAACCGTTCGACCAGCGTGCGACCGTATTCATGCAAGTCGATTCCCGGAACCGACGGCAGCGTCGGGATGGCCTCGGTGTCGAAATACGCGAGCAGGTACGCCGCGAACAACGGATCCTGCGCCGCGTCGTGAACGAACTCGAAGCCGCACAGGTGCGCGAAGTAGCACAGACACTGATGTCCGGCGTTGAGCAGACGCAACTTCATCAATTCGTACGGGCGGACATCGTCGACCACCAGCACCCCCGCCTTCTCCAGCGGCGGCCGGCCATCGGCAAAGTCGTCTTCGATCACCCAGGCGCTGAACGGTTCGGCCACCACCGGCCAGCGGTCGTCGACACCGAAATCGCGCCGCACTTCCGCGGCCATCTCCAAAGTCGTTGCCGGCGTGATGCGGTCGACCATCGAATTCGGGAACCGGACGTGCTCGGCTACCCATTGGGCCAACTCGGGATCGACACGTTCGGTACTGGCCAGCACCGTGCGCTGGGCGACCTCGCCGTTGTTCTCGATGTTGTCGCAGGAAACGATTGTCGGCGCGGGGATTCCGCGACTGCGGCGTCTGGCGAGCGCCTCTGTGATCAATGCGAACGCGGGTCCATCGGGATCGCGGTACCCGCCTTCGGTGATGGTCAGCGAGATGATCCGGGTGGACGGCGCGGAGAGCACTTCCAACGCGGACTCCTGATCGTCCGGGGCGTAGCGGTAGTCGATAATCGAGCCGATCACTTGGGCGTCCCGGGTGCCGTCGGGGTTCTCCAAAATCAGCGTGTAGAGCCCGTCCTGATCGTTCAGGACGTCGCGCATGGTCCAGTCGGCGGGCATCACCCCTACTCCGCAGATGCCCCATTCGCTTGCCAGGCCTTGCTGAAGCAGCAGATTGATGTAGGCAGCCTGATGTGCCCGGTGGAAGTGACCGGCCCCAATGTGCGCGATCCCGACGCTGACACTGCCGCGGTCATATTTCGGCGCGTCGATCGGCAGGCTTTTCAGCGCCGCATTGTTCAGGGTCATTGCGTTAGGCACGATTGACAGCTCCTTCCGGGTCGCGGCCCGAATCGTCATGGCAAGGTGACGATGCCTAGGTGCCCGCGGAACCTCCAGCTGCCACGGCCGACAAGATGAGGGCGTCGGCGAGTTCTCGCCACGAATCGGTCACGGCGACTGCGCCCGCATCAAGCAGTTCTCGGGTGCGGCTTTGCCGTTCGTCGGCGGGCACAAACATCACGTTACCGACGGCGAAGTAACCGGCCGCGACGGCCGAGGTCACACCGGGTACCGAATCTTCGACGGCCAGCCCGTGTGGACCTTCGACGCCCAGCACACGGCCGGCATGCAAGTAGACCGCTGGGTCCGGCTTGCTCGTCGGCACCGGCAGCGAGTCTTCGGCGCTGAAGCGCACCGCCTCAGGAACGAGCAGATCGAGGCCGGCCGCGGTGAACGAGGCTTTCAGACGCCCCAGTGCACTGGAACTCACCGCGGCCATTGCGAACCGCGGCGCGAGATCGTGCAGTGGCGTGAGCACCTCCGGGTCCGGCTTCAGCGTTACCGCCAAGTGAGCGGTGACCTGCTCGCGCTCTCGACGCACCCACTGTTCGAGCTCAGCGGCGGTCAACGCGCGACCACTTGCCAGGTCGGCTTCAGATGCCAGCACAGCATCGGGACGGCCATCGGCCAGTGTTTTCTCGAACGGAACTCCGCTCAGCACCGCCAGGTCGGTAGCGGTGCTACGAAAGTTCTTACCGACGGCCTTCTTACGCAGCTCGTCGCCACTGAGTGGCGCCGACACGCCGAACCGGGCCATAAAACGAGTGGTGACCTCGGCTGAAGCATCGAATGCCGGTGCCTCCGAAGGAAATAGGTTGTCGTCGGCATCCAACAACAACGTGGTGATCGACGCGGGGTCGAACGAGCGGACGAATGTCAGGGGCTGGTTCATGACAACACCAGCTCCCGCGTGTTGTCCCGCAACGCATTGCGCAGCGCGGGTATAACACCGTGCTCGTCGATATCGGTAATCATCTCGCGCAAGCGCTCCGCAAAGCCAGGGATCATCCGAAGTTCGCCGAAGATCTCGTGGCGCAGCAGCGGATCTGGATTGCTGCCGTCCATTGTCGCCAACTTGGTCAGCAACTCTTTCTGCGGGTCGTCGATGCGGATCTTGGCGCCCTTGAGGTCGTAACCCCGCAGGTATCGGATCCACCCGGCGAGGGCAAGCATTAGCAGGGTGTGCGGTCGATCCTGCTCGATCGCCTCATACAGCGACGGCAACAGGAACGACGCGATCTTCTCCGATCCGCGGCGCGCCAGTCGCGACAACTGGTCGCTCATCTGGGGATTGCTGAGCCGCGAGAGCAACGAGTCCCGGTACTCGGGCGTGTTCATTCCGGGTACCGCGGGTAGCAGCGGCTGAATCTCGTCGCGCATCAGCTGTTCGACGAAGTCGAAGACGGCCTCGTCGCCCATGGCCTCATCGGTGCGCTGGTACCCGGCCAGCATGGCCAAGCACGACATCGCAATGTGAGTTCCGTTGAGCAGACGGGTCTTTACCAACTTGTGGTCGCTGACATCGGCAACGAATTGGACGCCGACTTCGTCGAGCGGTGGACGACCGCCGCAGAAGCTGTCCTCGATGACCCACTGGCAGTACGGCTCGGTGAGCACCGGCCACTTGTCGGCGATGCCGAATGTCTGCCGAACGAATTCGACCTCCTCGTCCGAGGTCTGCGGAGTGATGCGGTCGACCATCGTCGAGGGGAACGCGACATAGGTGTCGATCCAGCGGGCGAGCCGGGGATCCTTCAGCGCGGCGAACGACACCAGCGCGGTCCGCGCCGCCTGAGTGTTGTCCGGGATGTTGTCGCAGCAGAGCACCGTGAACGGCGCGGTGCCGGCGCGGCGACGCAGCTCCAGCGCGTCGGTCAGATATGACCACGCCGTGACATAGCTACCCGACTTGACGACATCCGCCCGCACGTCGGGATGGCTGGCGTCGAACTCGCGAGTGAGCGGGTCGAGGAAGTATCCGTTACCGGTGATGGTCAGGCTGACGACGCGGGTGCGGGGGTCAGCCAGCGCGGCTCGGACCGCCTCACCGTCGTTCGGTGCGTAGTGGACAGAGCCGATCGAGCCGACGACGCGGGCCGTTTCGCCCTGATGGCCTCGTTCCACGACGGTGTACAGGCCGTCCTGGGCCGACAGCACGTCTTTGACGTCGCGGGAGCGCAGGCTGACGCCGGTGACTCCCCACTGGTTGGAAATGCCCGAGCAGGCCAGGTCATCGAAGTAGACTGCTTGATGGGCGCGGTGGAAGTTGCCCGCACCGATGTGTACAACTCCGCGTTGCAGGGTAGAACGATCGTAGGTTGGCACTTCGATTCGCTGTGAATGCAGTTGAAGGGTGTCATTACTGAGCGGAACTCCGGCGCTTGGCCGCCAAGGGTTTTTTCGCATCCACGTTCGTGCCCGCAGCTCAGACCC
>NZ_JBAPMI010000225.1:0-3975 GCF_049278535.1 Mycobacterium sp.
TTATATCGGTCCTAAAGCATTGCTGGACAACGATGTTCGCTATCTGCTCGACCCGCGGGTGGTGGACGGCACCAGCTGGATCACCGGCGCCGACCAACCAGGCAAGCACGTCGTCGGCCTGGTGGCCGGTCGCGACTTCACCGCCGACGGCACCATCGAGGCCGCCGAGGTGCGCGACGGCGATCCCTCGCCGGACGGAGCCGGCACATTGGTCTCCGCCCGCGGAATTGAGGTCGGCCACATTTTCCAGCTCGGCCGCAAATACACCGACGCCTTCACCGTCGACGTCCTCGGCGAAGACGGCAAGCCGGTGCGGCTGACCATGGGCTCCTATGGCCTCGGGGTTTCGCGGCTGGTGGCCGTCATCGCCGAACAGCACCACGACGAGCTGGGACTGCGCTGGCCGTCAGAGGTGTCGCCGTTCGACGTGCACCTGGTGATCGCCAACAAGGACGCCGAAGCGCGGACCGGGGCCACCGCGTTGGCCGGCGATCTGGACCGGCTGGGCATCGAAGTGCTGCTCGACGATCGGCAGGCATCGCCCGGGGTGAAGTTCAAGGATGCCGAGCTGCTCGGTGTGCCCTGGATTGTCGTGGTGGGCCGCGGCTGGGCGGACGGAAAGGTCGAGCTGCGCAACAGATTCACCGGTGAGACCCGTGAACTGCCGGCCGGTGCCGGGCTGGCCACCGATATCGCTTCGGCCGTGTCCGGCTAGGTACAGCTAGTCGGCTCCGGGGAACGCCGTGGTGATCGGCCAGTCGCCCAGCGCCTGCTTCCACTTGGCGGCCAGCACCGCGCTCTGGGTCAGCGCCGTCACGCCGAATGTGCGGTCCTGGTTGCTCTGAGCCTGCTCGACGACCGCGCGCCAAGCCACTTCGGTGTCCTTCTCCATGCGCGCGGCCAGCCGCGCGGCGTCGGTCGGGCTGTTGACCGGCATCGGCAACTGATAACCAGCGGCGGCCAGCGGAGCCGTCACCGAGCGGCCGGCCAGCGACGCAATCACCTCGTCGCGGCGCCGGCGGTGCTGATTCAGCGCCGACGACACCAGGGTGTTCACCTCTGGCGCGCAGTGTGCCGACACCATGCCGTAGCCGTAGATGACGGCGTGCTCGTTGCTCAGCGCCGCGCACAGCGCGGTGTCGTAGGGCGTGGCGGCAGGTGACGGTTCAGCGGAAGTCACGACGCGGCCGCCCCGGACGCCAGCGCCACACTGTATGAGGCGGTGCAGGAGGCGGCGATCGAGCCGAGCAGCCCGGCGCGATAACCCGACGAGGTGCCCGCCAGTTGACGGGCACTGTCCGCCGACGCCCGCAACGACCGGACCACGTCGGCCAGCGGCGGTGGGGCAGCCGCGGCGGCCCGGGTGGTAGAAGGACTCGTCGTCGCAGCAGACATTGACGTGGGATTGACCGCGAGGCGGGCGATTTCGGTCGTCAGCGCCTGCGCGTGTTTGGTGCGTTCGGCGGCGACCTCGGTCAGCGCGGCGTTCACCGGCTGTGTGACGCCCACTGCCGCCGCCGTGGCCAGTTCGCTGTCCTGTCGGGCCAGCGTCAGCTGTGCCTCGAGTTCGTCGACGGCCGGCGGCGCCGGCGCAGAACTGCACGCGGGCACCGCGATTCCGAGCACGGCGAGTGCTGCGCCGCCGGCCAACACACGGCGCCTGCTGACGATGGCATCCAAACCAGGCTCGGGGCGCAGCACAGCAACATCCTGCCATTGCCGCCACCGTCGGCCGTAACGCCAGGTGACCTCGTTGCGATTACGTCTTACAAAGGATTCCTGGCGTATCGTTGAAGACCGGCTCGTGGGACGCGCTGATCGCGCGCACCACAGAGCTGCCCGACCGGACAACTCAAGATGAGGAGCTCGCCGTGACCACCGGGCTACCGTCGCAGACGCAGGTGATCGAGCTGCTCGATGGTGAGTTCGCGCGCGCGGGCTACGAAATTGAGGACGTCGTCATCGATGCGCGCGCCCGGCCGCCGCGGATAACCGTGATCGCCGATGGCGATACCGCTCTCGATCTGGACACCATCGCCGTGCTCTCCCGCTCGGCGTCGAGCCTGCTGGACGCGGCGCCGAACATCGACGGTAGCTACATCCTGGAGGTCACCTCACCGGGTATCGATCGCCCATTGATCAGCGACAAGCACTTTCGACGTGCGCGCGGTCGCAAGGTCGAGCTGGTCATGGCGGACGGCACACAGGTCACCGGTCGAGTGGGCGAGGTGTGTGACGGCACGCTGAGCCTGGTGGTTCGCGACGACCGCGCCCGCGACTGGATCCTGCAGCAGATATCGCTCGGTGGTGTTTCGAAAGCTGTTGTTCAGGTGGAGTTTTCACCCCCTTCTCAGCGAGAGATGGAACTGGCGACGGTCGATCGAAGCGCGGAGTCGGAGGGCAGAACATGAACATCGACATGACCGCTCTGCACGCGATAGTGGTGGAGCGCGGCATCTCCTTCGACGACTTGCTCGAGGACGTCAAGGCCGCAGTGCTGAGCGCCTATCGGCACACCGAGGGCCATCAGCCGGACGCCCACATCGACATCGACCGCAAATCGGGTTCGGTCCGAGTGTTGGCTCGCGAGCTCGACGAGGACGGCAACGTGCTCAGCGAATGGGAGGACACCCCGGAAGGGTTCGGCCGGATCGCCGCTACGACAGCACGACAGGTGATGTTGCAGCGCCTTCGGGACGCCGAGAACGAGCGGACCTACGGCGAGTTCTCCACCCACGAGGGCGAGATCGTCGCCGGCGTGATTCAGCGCGACAGCCGCGCTAATTCGCGCGGTCTGGTCGTCGTCCGGATGGGCAGCGAGACCAAAGGGTCCGAGGGGGTGATCCCGGCAGCCGAGCAGGTTCCGGGTGAGGCTTACGAGCACGGCGACCGGGTCCGCTGCTACGTGGTGGGCGTTAGCCGCGGCATGCGCGAGCCGGTGATCACCTTGTCACGCACCCACCCCAACCTTGTCCGCAAGCTGTTCTCGCTGGAAGTCCCCGAGATCGCCGAAGGCTCGGTGGAGATCGTCGCGGTGGCACGTGAAGCCGGTCACCGCTCGAAGATCGCGGTCGCGTCGCGAGTCCCGGGGCTGAACGCCAAGGGCGCCTGCATCGGCCCGATGGGTCAGCGAGTGCGCAATGTGATGAGCGAGCTTTCCGGTGAGAAGATCGACATCATCGACTTCGACGACGACCCGGCGCACTTCGTTGCCAACGCGTTGTCGCCGGCCAAGGTCGTGTCGGTGACCGTCATCGACCAGAACGCGCGGGCCGCCCGGGTGGTGGTTCCCGACTTCCAGCTGTCGCTGGCCATCGGCAAGGAGGGCCAGAATGCGCGGCTGGCCGCCCGGCTCACCGGGTGGCGGATCGACATCCGCGGGGACTCGCCCGACCAGGACGCCGACCATCCCGAGCACGGCGCAGCCCACGGGCTGGCGCACGATCTTTGACCCGGCGTCGACCGGGGAGACCGCAGCCGTGCGGCGGGTTCTGACCACGGCTTGGGTGCAGGTAAACTAAGCCGTGATCCAGCGCGAGACTTCGGCCTCCGCGCATCGACGTACCGAAGGACCGGTGCGGACATGTGTCGGGTGCCGGAAGCGAGAGTTGGCCGTCGAACTGCTCCGAGTGGTTGCTGTGTCGGCCGGGAACGGTAAATATGCCGTGACCGTCGACCCAGCGGGTACTCTGCCGGGGCGGGGTGCATGGCTGCATCCCGTTCCACAGTGCGTCACACAAGCAATCCGGCGGCGAGCTCTCGTTCGAGCGCTGCGCATCGCTGGCGCACCGGAAACATCAGCGTTGGTCGAGCACATAGAGTCTTTGCAAGCCTCTGGGTGCGCCGGTCATCCCGCCAACAGAACAGGCAGCAAAAGAACATGAGCACACCGTGAAGTCCCGATGACCATGCGTCATAGCTAAACCCGAGGCGCGGCCTACTACCGCTGTCGCCTCATAGACAGGAGATGTAGTG
>NZ_JBAPMI010000226.1:0-10600 GCF_049278535.1 Mycobacterium sp.
GACCTACCCTGGTCCATCAAATCACACGCCGTCTTGCCCGCATTGACAGCACTTTTCGAATCATTGAAGGTGATGCCGGCTTTGTTCAGCGCGTCGACGAAGCTTGCGTCGACACTCGGGTCGGCGTGCGCCGGCACCGGTACGCCCAGTGACGAGGCAATGCCAAGTACCACCAGGAGATGTTTCATCGCCCCATCATGGCCCAGATCAGCCTCGCGTCGGAGCGAGTTCTAACCCGCCGGGGGCGCGCCGGTATTTGGACCGGTGTGTTGCAGGTATTGCGGACAGTAGGCGCTCGCCGCGATCGCGGTGAATTGCGCCGCCCTGGTGGTATCCAGGCCCGGATTTTGCCTCGTCACGAGTTGGACCACATCGAGTTGCGGGCGGCCCTGCTCCATCATTCCGCAGGCGGACTTGGCGGCTTTGACCGCACCGGTTTCGCTTTTAATCGTGATGCCTGCTTTGGTGAGCGCGTCGAGAAAGCTCGCGTCAAGGCCGGGGTCGGCGCCGGCCGGGCTCGCCTGCACCAGCGGGGCCAAGCCGACAGCGGCGGCGGCAACCAGCATCGCCAGCGGATGTCTCATCCGTTCATCGTCGCGCAGGCCGACGCCTTTGTCGCGGCACCGAACCGCCACATCGGCACCGCTGCCCTGCCAAGATCTACCGAATGGCAGAAAGAATCGAAGTCCAGCGCACGATAAACGCACCTGCAGGCGACATCTTCGCCGTTCTCTGCGATCCGCAGGGTCACGTCGCCATCGACTCATCTGGGATGTTGCAGGACGCCGACGGAGCGTCGGTTGGTGCCGTCGACGACAGCTTCGTCGTGCACATGGACCGCGAATCCCTCAACGACTTTCCGGAACTCGGTCGCTACGACGTGACGGTGACCATCCGCGAATTCGAGCAGGACCAGCTGATCGCATGGACGGTTCTCGGTCAGATCCGGCCGCAGATCGGCCACGTCTATGGGTATCGCCTTGAGCCAGATCCGCAGAACAAGGGCACGCTCGTCACGTCGTTCTACGACTGGTCTCAGATCGACGAAAAGTGGCGGGAGGCCGGGATATTCCCGGTCATCTCCGAAGGGGCGCTCCGGGCGTCGCTGGGCATCTTGGACCGCACGGTTCGGCGCGGCTACGCGAAGGGCTGAAGCGGCCCAACATGCGTCAACCAAGAGTTGACGAATTTGGTGCGTCAACCTACTGTTGACGCCATGGTTCAGTCCTACCCTGTTCGACTCGACGAGATGATCAACACCATCAAAAAGGTGCACTCCGACGTGCTCGATCAACTGAGCGACGCGGTGCTGGCAGCCGAGCATCTCGGCGAAGTCGCCGACCACTTGATCGGTCACTTCGTCGACCAGGCGCGCCGGTCGGGGGCTTCCTGGACTGACATCGGCAAGAGCATGGGCGTCACCAAACAGGCCGCTCAGAAGCGCTTCGTGTTGCGCGCCGAGACCACCGCACTCGACCCGAACAGCGGCTTCGAGCGCTTTACGCCACGGGCACGCAACTCCGTGGTGGCTGCCCAGAACGCCGCACATGAAGCCGGCAACGACGAGATTACGCCGGACCACCTGATTCTCGGCGTGCTGAGCGACCCCGAGGCCCTGGTCACCGAGCTGCTGCGGGCACAGCGCATCGACCCCGAGTCGCTTCGTGCCTCGATCACGCTGCCACCCGCCGCGAACACCATGCCCGCGCTGATCCCGTTCAGCGGCATGGCACGCAAAGCGCTCGAGCTGACCTTCCGCGAAGCACTTCGCTTGGGCCACAACTACGTTGGGACCGAACATATTTTGCTCGCACTGCTTGAACTCGAAGACGGCGCCGGTCCGCTGCATCAGGCCGACGTCGACAAGGACCGCGTCGAGGCCGATCTGAGTGCCGCGCTAAAGTCCCTGACCGCCGAGCAGAAAAGCTGAGCGTTGCACAACCCGGCGACGTAAGCGCCGCGGTGTGCCATCATGCGATGGTCGCCGAGGAGGAAAGATGCGCCGCTACCTGGTTGCCGTGATTGCCGTCGTCGCGGCCACACTGATCGCGATCCCCCGCGCGTCGGCCGGCGACGCCCCGATCGGCCATCTCGGCGATACGTTGCGGGTCGACACCGGAAAAATGATCGCCGACATCACGGTCAGCAGCGTGCAACCGGTCGATCCGCCGCCAGGATTCGGCTACAACCGCGTCGGTATCCCGGTCAAGAGTTTCCCGAACAGTGCAGTAATGCGCGCCGATGTCGCGATCCATGCAGTGCGGGTGCCGAACCCGTATCAGATGCTCACCGATTTCACCTTCGACGGGGTCACCCCGTTCGGCGACGCCTACAAGTCCCGCAACTCTGACGCTCCCGATGCGCTGGATGCCGCGCTGGCCAACGCGCCGGCCGGCTCGATCGTCCGTGGCGGGGTGTACTGGGAGGCCTACCGCGACCCGGTCGCCAATGTTGTTCTGCTGGACAAGAAGACGGGTTATCACCTAGCGCAGTGGAACCTGTAGCCCGCATCGCCACAGCGGATACCGTCGACGCCGTCGAATTGGCTGCGGTCGCGGCGCGCACTTTTCCGTTGGCTTGTCCCCCATCGGTTGCTATCGCGGACGTTGCTGCGTTCATCGACGCCAATCTGTCCGACGTGCGCTTCGCCGAATATCTGGCGGACCCGCGGCGGCTGATTTTCACTGCAGGCCACGCAGGCCGAATCATCGGTTACGCCATGATGATCAGCGGTGTCGGTGACGATCCCGAGGTGCAACGGGCGGTGCACATTCGACCGGCCGCAGAGCTGTCGAAAATCTACGTACTCCCGGCGCACCACGGCTCGGGCGTAGCGACGGCGTTGATGGATGCCGCGCTGATGGCCGCAGCCGACTGGCACGCCGGGTGTGTGTGGCTCGGAGTCAATCAGAAAAACCAACGGGCTCAGAAGTTTTACAAGCGATGCGGCTTCACCGTCAACGGCACCAGGACATTTCGATTGGGCGCCCGTGATGAAGATGACTTCGTGATGGTCCGCCCGGTTGGCCGGGCCTAAATCAGCTGAGCACGTAGCTTCTCAGCGGCAACTCTGACGTCCATACTTGGCGTTGGTCGGCTCGGTAGCGGCGGCGCTGAGCGCCAGCAGTCGCGAGGTGGCCCGCAGGTATTTCTTGCGGAAGCCGCCGGCCAGCATCTCCTCGCTGAAGATGCGATCGAGCTTCTCCCCCGAGGCCAGCACCGGTATCCCGGCGTCGTAAAGCCGGTCGGTCAACGCGACAAGTCGCAGCGCCACGTTCTGGTCGTCCACGGTGTGCACACCCGTCACACAAACCGTCGTCACGCCGTCGATCAGCGTCAGATAACGCGATGGATGCATGGTGGCCAGGTGGACGCAGAGCCCGTCGAAGTCGTCGAAGGTCGCGCCCGCCACGCTCGCAGCATGGGCGGCGACCTCGTCATCAGACGGCGGCCGTGGCCCCGGTGTCAGCTCGCGGTGCCGGTAGTCGGGCCCACCGATCCGTACGACATCGAAAATGCCTGCCAGCGTATTGATTTCGCGCAAGAAGTCCTGCGCCGCAAAACGGCCTTCACCGAGCTGCTCGGGCAGGGTGTTGGAGGTGGCGGCCACTGACACGCCGCGCTCGACGAGTTGCGAAAGCAGCCGTGAGATCAACGTGGTGTTGCCGGGATCGTCCAGCTCGAACTCGTCGATGCACAACAGCGTGTAATCGGCCAGCAGGTCGATGCATTCGACGAAACCGAACACCCCGGCGAGCTGGGTGAGCTCCATGAACGTCGCAAATGCCTTCGGATGCAACGTATCATCGGGCAGCTGACGGTAGGCAGCGGCCAACAGATGCGTCTTGCCGACGCCGAAACCCCCGTCCAGGTACAGCCCGACACCCGGCAAGGCTTCTCGCTTGCCGAGCAGCCTCCTGCGGCCGCGACGGCGCTGCACCGCCAGCTCGCAAAACCGTTGGCACACGGCAATGGCGGCCGACTGGGTCGGCTCGGCCGGGTCGGGTTGATAGCTCGCGAAGCTCACCTCGGCGAAAGTCGGCGGCGGCGTCAGCTGCGCGATCAGCCGTTCCGACGACACGGTCGGCTGCCGGTCGACCAGACGAGCAACCCCGTGCATGCAGGCACCCTACCGGCGTGTTGCAATCATCGGCATGGCTGACGTTTCAGCTGACGACGCCGGCGGAGTGCAGTTGCGGCTGCTCGGCTCCAGCCGCGACCTCGACGGCGCCGACCTGCCCGACCTGTACGGCTACCCCGCCGATCGCGACGGAGTGTGGCTGCGCGCGAACTTCATCGCCAGCCTCGACGGTGGCGCCACCTTCGGCGGACGATCCGGCAGGCTGGGCCGATCCGGCGACCGGGCCGTGTTCAGCGTGCTGCGCGAAGTCGCCGATGTGGTCCTGGTCGGTGCGGGCACGGTACGGGCCGAGGGCTACGCCGGTGCACGCCCGACCGTTGCCCAGCGTCACCGCCGGCAAGCGCGCGGGCAAAGCGAAGTCCCGCAATTGGCCATCGTCACCCGATCCGGTCAACTGGAACGCGATATGCCGGTGTTTACCCGCACCGAGGTGCCACCGCTGATCTGCACCTGCGCGGCCGTGGCCGACCGGACCCGGCGCACATTGGCCGGTCTCGCGGACGTGGTGGACTGCTCGATCAACGACCCGGCCGAAGTCGACCCGGCCGCGGTGCTGGCCGTGCTGGCCGAACGCGGCCTGCCGCGGGTGCTGACCGAGGGCGGACCGATGTTGTTCAGCTCGTTCGTCGAACACGGCCTGCTGGACGAGCTGTGCCTGACCATCGCGCCGACCCTGGTCGGCGGTCAGGCCGGTCGCATCGCCACCGGCCCGGAGCAGGTGCTGACTGGTATGCGACGCGCCCACGTCCTCACCGACGACGATGGCTACCTGTACACGCGCTACGTGCGAGACGCCTGATCGATCGACCAATGGCTACTGTGGTCGGCATGAGTCGGCGCGCCACCTTCACCTCGTCGCTTGTTGTGGTGACCGCCTTACTGGCCGGCTGCGCACCCGGACTGGCCGCCAACCCGCGTTTCGCCACCAACGCCGGCGCCCGGCCGCAGGGAAAGGCAACCAAGACAACAGCGCCCAACGCCCCGCCGCCGATCGCCAAGCCGAAGAACGAACTGTCGTGGCATGACTGCACATCGCGGGGCTTCGGCGACGCCGCGGTCCCCGCGCCCGTCGGGGTCAAGCTGGAATGCGCAAGCTACGACGCCGACCTCGACCCGGTCAATGGTGCCGCCGGCACGCTGAGCATCGGCGTGATGCGGGCGCGCTCAACCAAAACGCCCGACGATGCCGGACCGCTGGTCTTCACCACCGGTGCCGACCTGCCGTCGTCGCTGCAATTGCCCGTGTGGTTGGCCCGAGCGGGCGCCGATGTGCTGCAAAAGCACCCGATCGTCGCTGTGGACCGCCGAGGCATGGGCTCCTCGAGCCCAGTCGACTGCCTTGAGCAATTCGACCGTCAGGAAATCCACGATCAGGCACAGTTCGAGTCGGGCAACGATCCCGTCGCCAACCTCGCCGACATCGTGCAGAACTCCACCACCAGCTGCACGGACACCATCGCCCCCGGTGACTCCGCCTACGACAACACCCACGCCGCCGCCGATATCGAGCGGCTGCGCAGCACCTGGGACGTGCCGGCGCTGGCGCTGATCGGCATCGGAAACGGCGCGCAGGTGGCGCTGTCATACGCCGGCTCCCATCCGGACCGGGTCGTCAGGCTGGTGCTGGATTCGCCGGTCGCGCTGGGTGTCGGCGCCGAAGCCGCAGCCGAGCAGAAGGTCAAAGGTCAGCAAGCGGCGCTGGACGCGTTCGCTGCGCAATGCGCGGCGGTGAATTGCCCGCTGGGCCCGGACCCGAAAGGCGCCGTCAGTTCGATGCTCGCCGATGCCCGCGCCGGCCACGGCCCGGCGAGTGCGTCGGTGGCCTCCATCGCCAATGCCATCAACACCGCCCTCGGCTTTCCCACCGGTGACCAGGTCGGCACCACCAACGACCTGGCCGCCGCGCTGGCCAGCGCCCGCTCGGGTGACACCAATCGGTTGACCAGCCTGATCAACCGGGCAGAGGCCACCACCGGGACCGACGGACAGTTCGTCAACTCCTGCAGCGACGCGGTGAACCGGCCCACTCCCGACCGGATCCGCGAACTGGTGGTCGCGTGGGCAAAGCTCTACCCGCAATTCGGCACTGTCGGCGCGCTCAATCTGGTCAAGTGCGTCTCGTGGCCGACCACCGCACCGCCGCAACCACCGAAGAAGCTGACGGTCAACGTGCTTCTCATGGGCGTGCAGAACGATCCCATCGTCGGCTCGGAGGGCGTGTCGGCCACGGCCGCCACCATCATCAACGCGACCGCGGCCAGCAAGCGGGTGATGTGGCAGGGCATCGGCCACGGCGCCAGCATCTACTCGTCATGCGCGGTCCCGCCACTGGTCGGCTATCTCGACAGCGGCAACTTGCCCTCCACCGACACCTACTGTCCTGCCTGATCCTTCGGGCCGTATAGGGTGCGCTCGTGACGGCAGTTGAATCCCCGCGTGGCGGTCTGCTCGATCGGGCGCACGCCATCTTCGCGCCCCGCACCGCCGCCGCGAGCACCGCGACCGTCGTGCGCTCGGTGCTGTGGCCGGTGGCCATCCTCGCCGTGATCCACCGCACCATTGTGGTGACCACCAACGGCAACATCACCGACGATTTCAAGCCGGTCTACCGGGCAGTGCTGAACTTTCGCCGCGGGTGGGACATCTACAACGAACATTTCGATTACGTCGATCCGCACTACCTGTATCCGCCCGGCGGCACGCTGATCATGGCGCCGTTCGGCTACCTGCCGTTCGCCGAGTCGCGTTACCTGTTCATCGCAATCAACAGCGCCGCGATCGTCCTGGCTGCTTACCTACTGCTGAAGATGTTCAAGTTCAGCCTGAGCTCGGTGGCGGCCCCGGCGCTACTGCTGGCGATGTTCTGCACCGAATCCGTCACCAACACACTGGTTTTCACCAACATCAATGGCTGCGTCCTGCTGGCCGAGGTGTTGTTCCTGCGGTGGCTGCTGGACGGCAGGGTGAGTCGGCAGTGGTGGGCCGGCCTGGTGATCGGACTGACCTTCACCCTCAAACCGGCGCTGCTGCCGCTGCTGTTGCTGCCCCTGCTGAACCGGCAGTGGCGGACACTGGTGCCCGCCTTTGCGGTTCCGGTTGCATTCAACCTCGCCGCGTGGCCCCTTGTCGTCCACCCACAGGACTTCTTGACCCGCACGCTGCCCTACATCCTGGGTGTTCGTGACTACTTCAACAGCTCGATCGAAGGCAACGGTGTTTATTTCGGGTTGCCGTTCTGGCTGATCCAACTGCTGCGAATCCTGTTCACGCTGTTAGCCATTGGTAGTTTGTGGCTGTTGTACCGCTACTACCGCACCCGCGACCCGCTGTTCTGGTTCACCACGTCGTCGGGTGTGCTGCTGCTGTGGTCCTGGCTGGTGCTGGCATTGGCCCAGGGCTACTACTCGATGATGCTTTTCCCGTTCTTGATGACGGTGGTGCTACCCAATTCGGTGATCCGCAACTGGCCGGCGTGGCTGGGCATCTACGGATTCCTGACGATGGATCGGTGGCTGCTGTTGAACTGGATGTACGTCGGCCGCCCGCTGGAATACCTGAAGATCACCTACGGCTGGTCGCTGCTGCTGATCGTGGTGTTCTCGGTGCTCTACTTCCGCTACCGGGACGCCAAGACCGAAACCCGCTTGGACACCGGGATAGATCCACTCTGGGTGACGCATCAGCAACCGCGCGCTAGCGTGGAGGCATGAGCACCCGCCAACGACGATGCAGAGCGCAGCGATGAGGAGGAGTGGCGCATGAGCGGCCGGTCCCAGGCGCCGCGTGTGCAACTCAGTGACGACGAGTGGCGCAAGAAACTCAACCCCCAAGAATTCGATGTACTGCGGCGAGCCGGCACCGAGCGCCCGTTCGTCGGTGAATACACCGACACCAAGGCCGAGGGTGTGTACCAGTGCCGGGCCTGCGGTGCCGAATTGTTCCGCAGCACAGAGAAGTTCGAATCCCACTGCGGCTGGCCGTCATTCTTCGACCCGGCCAACTCCGACGCCGTGATCCTTCGCCCCGACCACTCGCTGGGCCAGACCCGCGTCGAGGTGCTGTGCGCCAACTGCCACAGCCACCTCGGCCACGTCTTCGAAGGCGAGGGCTATCCGACGCCCACCGACCAGCGCTACTGCATCAACTCGATTTCGCTGCGCCTGGTACCGGCCGGCCCCTGAGGACGCGCCGTCGGCTAGTCGAGCCGCGTGGCATGCACTTCCCAGAACGGTGCGTAGACACGACCATCGGTGAGCCACGGCTCGATGGTTCGGAACCGATCGGCCATCGGCTTGATTTGCTCGGCCATTTCGGGGCTGCGTGCCAGCATCCGGTCGAAGTTCTGTGAGGTCATGTTGATCTGATAGGTGGTCTGCCCCACGTAGGTGATCTCCCAACCGGCGTCGGGGAACACGTCCCGGAAATCATCCTCGGACAGCGATCGCGGCATGTGAAAACCGTTGACGTTGCCGATACCGAATTCGAACATGTACAGCCGGGCTCCGGGCTTGGTGGCCCGGTGCAGAGCGCGCGCGTAGGACCTCTGGAGCTCCGGTTCGGTCGAAAAGGTGTGATAGAAGGCGCAATCCACGACCGTGTCGAAACGGTTGTCCAGACCGTCGAGCTTCATTGCATCGGCCAGCTGAAAGTTCACCGACTCACCGGCCTTGCGGGCATTCTCCCGAGCCCGCTCCAGCGCTGTCTCCGAACCGTCAATTCCGGTGGCTGAGTAGCCCTTTGACGCGTAATAGATGGCGTGGTGACCGGGGCCGGTACCGGGATCGAGTACCTCCCCCTTGACCCCGCCCAGCGCGACCAGTTGCTGCACCACCGGCTGCGGGCCGCCGATATCCCACGGTGTGGCGGCCGGCAGGCCATGGGCAACCTGCTCGTCGCGGTACATCTCCTCGAAACGGGCGGGATCGTTGGGATCGAACTGGGTTGTCATGCGTTCCCCTCTGCTGCCGGCTCAGGGCAGCGAATTGACCAGCTGCTCAACCGGCACCCGCGGCCCGGTGAAGAACGGCGTCTCTTCACGGGTGTGCCGGCGCGCGTCGGTGGCACGCAGCTCCCGCATCAGGTCGACGATGCGGTGCAGCTCGGGCGCCTCGAACGCCAGCAGCCATTCGTAGTCGCCGAGCGCGAACGCCGGCACCGTGTTTGCCCGCACATCCTTGTATTCGCGGGCGGCCATGCCGTGTTCGGCCAGCATGCGCCGACGCTCCTCGTCGGGCAGCAGGTACCACTCATAGGAGCGCACGAACGGGTAGACGCAGATGTAGGCGCCCGGCTCCTCGCCGGCCAGAAACGCCGGGATGTGGCTCTTGTTGAATTCGGCCGGCCGATGCAGCGCGACACTGCTCCACACCGGCGTCGATGCGCGCCCCAGCGCGGTGGTCCGGCGAAAGTCCTCATAGGTGGCCTGCAACGCTTCCACGCGTTCGGCGTGCGTCCAGATCATGAAGTCGGCATCGGCCCGCAAGCCCGCGACATCGTAGAGACCGCGCACCACAACACCCTGGTCTTCGCGCTGTTTGAGAAAGGTCGCGGTTTCGTCGATGACGGCGTCCCGGCTGTCGCCGAGCGCACCGGGGCGCACCGAAAACACCGAGAACATCAGGTATCGAACGGATGCGTTCAGGGCGTCGTAGTCCAGGCGTGCCATGAGAACTATGGTGCCACGGCCGTATCGACCGCCCGGACCGTGCTGGTCACCGCCCGCCCGGCCACGCCGATACACGCCGGCACCCCGATCCCGTCCAGATAGCTGCCCGCCACTGCGAGGGTTGGTGGCAGACCGGCCCGCAGTTCGGTGACCAGGTCCCGGTGACCGGGCCCGTACTGCGGCATCGCATCGGGCCAGCGCTGGATGCAGACATCGACTGGATCGATTGTGAGCCCGAAGGCGGTCCCCAGATCGTCCAGCGCCCATGTCAGTAGCTCGTCGTCGGATGCGCGGGTCGCCAGGTCGTCGCCGAAGCGTCCGAACGAAAGTCGCAACAGCTCCACGTCGGTGCGCCGCCCCCACTTGCGCGACGACAACGTAATTGCCTTGGCGTGCAAGCGTTCTCCGCTGGCCACCAGCACACCGGAATTCTGCGGAAAGGCGATGCCCCTCGGCACGGCCATCGCCAGCACCGCCGAGGAGGCACTATCGATGCGGCCGGCTGCCGCCGCCGTGCGCGGCGCGACGGCGTCCAACAGCCCGGCCAGGCGCGCAGCTGGGACGGCCACGATCACCCCGTCGGCGTGCCAGTCGGTACCGGTGTCGTCGCGCAGGGTCCAGCCCCGCGGCGACGCGGCTTGGATGCCGGAGACCGCGGCGGGTACCCACCTGATCCGGCTGCGCAGCACCAATTCCTCCACCAGCACCGTGTATCCCCCGCCCACCGCGCCGAAGATCGGGCCGGCGGTGACGCTGGTCAGCGCCTGGCGGACGGCGTCGGTGACACTCGTGGC
>NZ_JBAPMI010000227.1:0-3201 GCF_049278535.1 Mycobacterium sp.
GGACAGGTCACCATAGTGACCGAGCGCGCGGCGAGTCAGCCGGGCGAACGACTCGTCGTCGACGTCATCGAGCGGATCGGCCAGTCGCAGCGGCAGCGCGGATTGGGTGCGCCGCAACGTCTCCCGATCGGCCCGCAGCACCGGGGCTCGCGAGAACACCATCCGGTCCAGCAACCCGGCCAGCGGGTCGGCCAGCACCTGCACCGACGCCGCGATCGCCAGGCTGGTGAACAGCAATACCGTCAGCGCGATCTGCGCGGTGCTCTGCCGGCGGGTCAATTCGATGGCGATCAGCATCTGGCCACCGATCAGCGTGACGACCAGGCCGGCACCGGTGAACGAGCGCAGCATGTCGGCCCGCAGCGCCTGACCCTCGTCGAACGCGTCCCACAGCGCCACCGCGACGCCCAGACAGAACACGTCGCAGCCCGTCGACGCCAACGCCAGCCAGCTGGGCACGATGCCGAGCGGAATGATCAGGATCGCGTTGGCCAAGGCGAAAAACATTGTCGCGGTGACGATCAGCCCAACCTTGGGGATCTTCTGCACGCGGCGCCGCAACGCGACGACCATCGCGCCCAGGGTGGACACCGAGATCACCGCGCCCATCACCAGATGGCCCAGCCGCAACGGTCCGGCGACGCTGCCGGCCAGCATCGCGCCGACCAGCGTCAGCGCGGCGACCACAGCGACCAGCAGCGCCTCGCCCGTACGGGCCCGTTCGCCGTCGCGTGGGCGGGCCAACTCGATGAGCACCGCGAACCAAGCCACGCCGGGAACGGCGACCAGGTAAATCTCGATGTGGCCGAGCAACGCGGAGTGGGTGACGAGCCGCACTGCATCCAGCGCGACGGCCACCGCAAAGCTGCAGAGCCCCACCGCCGAGAACGCGAGCACCGGCTTACGCGGATTGCGGGACAACAGATACAGCCCCAGCCACCAGCTCAACGAAAACACCAACGCCGAAAGCGCAGCCATGCTTTCAGTGTGGCACGCGTCTAGGTTGTCCGCGGCGACCCGCTACCAACGTCATGTCCAGGTACAGCTAGGCGCCGTAGCGGCGGTGGCGCAAGCTGTAGTCGCGCAACGCGCGCAGGAAGTCGACCCGGCGGAACGCCGGCCAGTGCGCCTCGGTGAACCACATCTCCGAATAAGCGCTCTGCCACAGCAGGAAACCGGACAACCGCTGCTCCCCCGACGTGCGGATCACCAGATCGGGGTCGGGCTGCCCGGAGGTGTACAGATTCTCCGAGATGGCATCGGCGGTGACGGCGTCGACGAGATCCTCGCCGCTGGCTCCGTTGGCCAACGCCTTGCCCAGCAGGGCGCGCACGGCGTCGGTGATTTCCTGGCGGCCGCCATACCCCACCGCGACGTTGACGTGAAAGCCGCCGTTCCCAGTGGCGGCGGTGCCTTCCACCGCATCGCGGAGCCGGCGCGCCGGCTCCTCACCGATCAGCTCCAAGTCCCCGACTGTGCGCACACTCCAGCCGTTGGCCGGCGCGCAGATCTCTTCGACGACGTCGGTGATGATCTCGATGAGGGCGGCCAGCTCGGCCGGATCGCGGCGCAGGTTCTCGGTGGAAAGCAAGTAGACGGTGGCCATTTCGATGCCGGCTTCCTGGCACCAGCGCAGCATCTCCGCGATCTTGGCCGCGCCCATCCGGTAGCCGTAACTGACGTCCTGATAACCGGCATCGCGGGCCCAGCGGCGGTTGCCGTCGCACAGCACAGCGATGTGGCGCGGCAGTGCGGACTTGGATGCGGCCAGGCCTTGCCGCAGGCGCAGCTCGTAGAGCCGATATAACGGCTCCTTGACGCGCGGCGGAATGATCTCCACAGCGATCCAGATTACTGTGGACGTTACTGCCTATCGGCGATCCTGCGACAAGTCATGGAGGCATCTTGAGTCGCGAGTCGAACGCGGCCACCAAAGCCGGCGCGACTGGGGCGTCAGTCGAAGAAGTCGCCGAGCACATCGTCGAGGGCGTGAAGGACACCGCGCAGGCACTGGTCAAGCCTCGGGCGCGGGGCTGGATCCATCTCGTCTCGGCGGTGGTCGCTGTCATCGCCGGCGCCTCGCTGATCTCGGTGTCCTGGCCGTTGGCCGGACTCAAGGCAGGCCTGGCGACGTTTATCTACACCGGCGCGGTGGTGGGCATGTTCACGGTCAGCGCCGTCTACCACCGGGTCACCTGGAAATCGGTCAAAACCCGCACCTGGATGAAGCGGCTCGACCACTCGATGATCTTCGTGCTGATCGCCGGCACCTACACGCCGTTCGCGTTGCTGGCGATGCCGCACAACGCCGGGGTGCTGGTGCTGTGGATCGTTTGGGGCGGCGCGCTGGCCGGGGTGTTACTCAAGATGTGCTGGCCGACCGCACCACGCTGGGTCGGTGTTCCGCTGTATCTGGTCCTGGGGTGGGTCTCGGCGTTCTATATCGCGATGATTCTGCACAACGCGGGGGTGGCCGCGATGGTGCTGCTGGCCGTCGGCGGCGTTTTGTACAGCATTGGCGGCGTTCTGTATGCGCTCCGCTGGCCCGACCCGTGGCCGCACGTGTTCGGCTATCACGAGTTCTTCCACGCCTGCACCGCGGTGGCCGCGACCTGCCACTACATCGCGATCTGGTTCGCCGTCTTCTGATCGGCGAGAGCTATAGCTGCCGGGCGTTCTCCGGCGACCAGTAGGCCTTCATCGCGGTGATCTTGCCGTCGTCGCCGAACACCATCACGTCGATCGGCTCGATGAGCATCCGGGTGTCCCCGGCGATGACGGTCAACCTGAAGTGGAACGCGGCCTCGTTGCCGGCCACCCGCAGCGTCACCAGTTCGCATTCCCGTTGAACGGCTTCCATGGCGGAGTAGAAGCCGTGGATGGCCTGCCGGCCGATGTGCACCTCGCCGCCGACCGGATCCTCGACCGTCGCGTCGTCGGCATACAACTCGACCAGATCGTCCGCGCTGCCCTTGGCGACCAGGCTGATGTAGCGGTTGACGGTCTCGGCGATGCTTTCGGCAGTCGGCATGGGAGGCAGGTTACCGCGCCGGGCTTGGCGGCCCGCATCGTCACCGGCCAAGCGCGGCCGCCAAATCCGCGGCGCTGGTGACCGGCAGATCGCAGACGCGTCCGCGGCACACGTAGGCCGCGTCGGCACCGGCGACGCGGTCGCGACCGGTCAGCAACGCCGAGGAATCC
>NZ_JBAPMI010000228.1:0-6907 GCF_049278535.1 Mycobacterium sp.
AAGTCCGATTGCCCGACCGTGGTCTCACTGGACAGCGACCATCTGTCCTCCAAGTCTTCGGTGCGCACGTCCACCGTCTGCGGTCGGTCATTGCCGTGAATGGTCAAGATCCCGACTAGCCGATAGCCGTGCTCGGTCTGCTCAATAGTGTTGGCAGAAAATATAACTCGCGGAAATCGCTTGGCGTCGAGCGAACGCAGCGCGTTGTTGCGCACCAAGATCTTCTCGGGTGCGGACAGCGGAGTGACGCCACCCTCACCGCGAACGACCTCCAGCGACCCGGCCTCGACGGTCAACTCCGCGCTCACCGGCTCGTCGGCATCCCAGCGCGTTGTCGCCCGCCAATGCCGCATCGCAAGCGTCAGCCGATGTCCCATCGCCGCGGCGGGACCGGCGACACCGGTGCGGATGAGCAGCTCACCGTCGGAGCCGTCCAGGCTCCACACGGCGCTATCTTGTGGCGTCAAACCGTCAAAACGGTGCGGTAGTGTGCGCGGCCTTGTTCAAGCGCCGCATAACCTTCGGCGGCTTGCGCCAGCGGCAGCTCCTCGATCCAGGCCCGCACCCCGGTCTGCACCGCGAAATGCATTGTGTCTTCGATCTCGCTGGCGGTGCCGGACGCGTGGCCAACGATGCTGAGCCCGGGCGTGATCAATTGCATCGGGCTGATCGGCAGCGGCTCTGGAGTCACCCCGATGGTGATGAGTTCACCCTGGGGTTGTAATCCGCCAACCGTCGCGGCCATGGCTTTCGAGGCTCCGGCGGCACCCAGCACGACAGCGACCCCGCCAAGACCATTCAGTGCTTCGGAGACGTCGCCGTCGGTGGCGTCGATGTAGTGGTGAGCACCCAGCTTGAGCGCGTCGTCTTTTTTGGCGGTACCACGGTTGATCGCGATGGTCTCGAAAGCCATTGCGCGGGAGAACTGGATCCCGAGGTGACCGAGGCCGCCGACACCAAGAATTGCCACCCGGTCCCCTGGCAGTGCCTTGGTGTGACGCAGCGCGTTGTAGGTCGTCACGCCCGCGCAGCCCATCGGAGCGGCCTCCGCATCGGAGAGTTCCGCGGGTATCCGGGCCAGGGCGGTGGCCGGCACCGTCACCGATTCGGCGTAGCCACCTGGGTAGTGCCAGCTCGGCACCTTGCAGTTCAAACAGGTGATGAACTGGCCCTTGCGGCACTGTGCGCAGTGGTTGCAGTTGCCACCGAACCAGCCGACGGCGACGCGGTCGCCGACCGCGAATTCGTCGACGCCGGGGCCGACTTCGGCGATCGTGCCGGCGATTTCATGGCCCAGGGTCAGTGGCCAGGACAGACCGGGGAAGGCCCCGGCGACAAAGTGAGCGTCGGTGCCGCAGATGCCGCAGGCTCCGACGCTGATGCGCACCTCACCACGTCCCGGCGACGTCGTTTCGACGTCGGCGAGTTCCAGCGCGGCGCCCGCAGACTTTACGTGAACTGCTTTATGTGACGGCATGGCCGTAGCCTAATGCGCGACAGGGCATTTCGCTGAGGCATCGCTGTGGTAGTCGACCTGCCAGTGTTTGATCCCGTTGAGCCAGCCTGAGCGCAGCCGTTCGGGTGTGCCGACCGACTCCAGGTTCGGCATGGCGTCGGCGATCGCGTTGAACATCAGGTCGATCGTCATTCGCGCCAAGTTGGCCCCGATGCAGTAGTGTGCGCCGGTGCCGCCGAAGCCCACGTGCGGGTTGGGGTCGCGCAGAATATTGAAGGCGAATGGATCTTCGAACACCTCTTCGTCGAAATTGGCTGAGCGATAGACCATTACGACGCGCTGGCCCTTCTTGATCTGCACCCCGGACAGCTCGTAGTCCTCGAGCGCGGTCCGCTGAAACGACGTAACCGGGGTAGCCCATCGAACGATCTCGTCAGCGGCGGTGGCGGGGCGCTCCTTCTTGTAGAGCTCCCACTGATCAGGAAAATCGGTGAAGGCAATCATGCCCTGGGTGATCGAGTTGCGAGTCGTCTCGTTGCCGGCGACCGCGAGCAGGATGACGAAGAACCCGAACTCGTCGTCGGAGAGCTTGTGCCCGTCGACATCGGCTTCGATCAGCGTGGTGACGATGTCGGGGCCGGGGTTTGCGGCCCGATCGGCGGCCATCTGCATGGCGTACATGATCAAGTCGACCGATGCCGTGATGGAGTCGTTGGTTTCGAATTCGGGGTCCTGGTCGCCGACCATTTGGTTGGACCAGTGGAACAGCTTCATCCGGTCTTCTTGCGGCACGCCCAGCAGCCCGGCGATGGCCTGCAGCGGAAGCTCGCACGACACCTGTTCGACGAAGTCGCCAGATCCTTGGGCGGCCGCATTTTCGACGATCTGCCGGGCCCGGTCACGCAGGTCGTCGCGAAGACGCTCGACCGCCCGGGGCGTGAAGCCGCGGGAGATGATCTTGCGCAGATGAGTGTGCTGTGGCGCGTCCATGTTGAGCAGGACGAACTTGCCCCGTTCGATCTGCTCGCCGACCGTCCCGTCTTTGTAGCGCGGTAGCGCCGTCTTCTCCAGGCTGGAGAAGACATCGCTGCGCAGCGAAATCTCCTTGACGTCCTTGTGTTTGGACACCACCCAGAAACCGCCGTCGTCGAACCCGCCTGCCCCGATCGGCTGCTCGTTCCACCAGATCGGCGCCGTTCGTCGCAGCTCGGCCAGTTCTTCAACCGGCAGCCGCTCGGCGTGCACGTCGGGATCAGTGAAATCGAATCCGGCGGGAAGATTCGGAGTCGGCATCAGTGGCACTCCTATGAAAACGGCTTGGATATGAGACGTTCTGGCTCAGTAAAGCACCGCGACAGCGGAGATGGAACGGCTTCTCGACGGATTGGCGGGGATGGATTGGAACGTGTTCTCGCACTGGGCTGCGATGAGTTTCGTCTCCATCGGCGGTCTGGATCCAATGCCACGCGAAAGCAACTACGAAAGGGATCGGTCATGCGCATCGTTGTCAGCGATTTCATCAGCCTCGATGGTGTGGTGCAGGCGCCCGGTGGGCCGGAGGAGGACATCGACGGCGGATTCCGCCACGGCGGATGGTCGATGCCGTACTTCGACCCGGACACCATGGGCCCTGCGGTCGGCGACCTCATGGCCGCCACCGAGGCACTGCTGTTCGGCCGTCGTACCTGGCAGGCGATGGCCGCCGCCTGGCCCGAACGAGCGGGCGACCCCTTCGCTGACCGGATGAACGAGATAGGAAAGTACGTGGCTTCGCGGACGCTGAGCCAGCACGACCTCACCTGGTCAGGCTCGACTCTGCTGCCGGCCGACGACGCCATCGGGGCGGTTCGCGAACTGCGGGCACGCGACGGCGAGGCGCTCCAAGTCATGGGCAGTGCCTCGTTGGCCGCGCAACTGATCGCGGACGGGCTGGTCGATGAATACCGGCTGATGATCGAGCCGATCCTGCTGGGCGGCGGTAAGCGGTTGTTCCCCGACGACGGCTCGGCCCGCGCGCTCGAGCTGGTGTCGGCTACCACGACCGCTACCGGCGTCCTGATCTGCACTTACCGTCATGTCGACCGCTGACTGCGCTGCGCATGCACCGCGCGAAACCGCCTTGTGGCGCGGCCGGCACTGACTATGCTTGCCCCGAGGTCATCGAGCTCGGGGGATGGCTCTGGTTACGCAACATCGAAGGTGGGTCATGATTCACAAACTGCTCATCGCCTCAGCGATTACCGGTGCAGCTGTCGGCTTGGCCCCGGCTGCTGTCGCCGACCCAGGGCACTACGACGGCGATGTGCCGGGCATGAACTACGACGCGTCGTTGGGTGCGCCCTGCGACAACTACGAGCGGTTCATCTTCGGGCGTGGCCCGAATGGGCAGGCGGAAGCCTGCCACTTCATCACCAACCAGTTCCCGGCCGCACAGTCGGGATTTTGGGTGATCACCTATCCGCTTCACGGAGTTCAGCAGGTCGGGGCTAAGTGCGATGACCCGCGCGGATCATCGGCCCAGTCGCCCGATGGCCTTCCGATGATGTGCACCCAACGCGGTTGGCAGATCGGACAATTGACCGGTGGCGGGTTCCCGAACGGTACTGGCGGAGGCTTCCCGTCGGACACCGGCCAGACCGGCTGACGATACGAAAACAGGAGACTGCCATGGCTTTCAAACCGAAAGACGCGATCGACGCCGCCAGGGACATCGTGACCAACGCCGTCGAGCGTTCGGCCGACATCGTCGAAGACGCCGGCCACATCATCAAAGGTGACATCGCCGGCGGCACCGGCGACATCGTGCACAGCTCGCTGGACATCGCGACCTACGCCGTCGAGCGAACCAAAGAGGTCTTCACCGGCCGGCCAGCCGACGAGGCCGACTGATCCGAACGGGCTCAGACGGCGGCCGCGGCGTTCAGCTCGTCGAGCCGGTTCGTCGCCTCCAGGTACTCCTGGACCCAGCGCTCGATGACGGTCGAGGTCTTCTCCACCTTGGAGAACTGCCCGACGACCTGACCGACCGGGTTGAACGCCACGTCAACAGATTCGTTGGGGAATCTGTTGGTGGCCCGTACTGCCATACCGGAAACCATGTACTGCAACGGCATTCCGAGCGGCTTCGGGTTATCCGGCGCCTCCCACGCTTCGGTCCAGTCGTTGCGCAACATCCGGGCCGGCTTGCCGGTGAACGAGCGGCTGCGCACGGTGTCGCGGCTGCCGGCCTTGACGTAGGCCTGCTGTTGAACCGGTGTGTTCGAGGACTCTTCGACCATCAACCATTGCGATCCGGTCCACGCGCCCTGGCAGCCCAGCGCCAAGGCCGCGGCGATCTGCTGGCCGCTGCCGATGCCACCCGCGCCGAGGACCGGGACCGGGTCCACCTCCTTGACGACCTGCGGCCACAGCACAATTGAGCCCACCTCGCCGCAGTGCCCGCCGGCCTCGCCGCCCTGGGCAATGATGATGTCGACCCCGGCGTCGGCGTGCTTACGCGCCTGCGAGGGGGAGCCGCACAATGCGGCTACTTTGAGTCCGGCGTCGTGGATGTGCTTGATCATGTCCGCCGGCGGGGTGCCGAGCGCGTTGGCGATCATCTTCACTTTCGGGTGTTTGAGGGCCACCTCGACCTGGGGCGTGGCGGTCGCCTCGGTCCACCCGAGCAACTGCAGGCTGTCGCCGTCGCTGTCTTCGATAGGCACGCCGTGGTCGGCGAGGATCTTCTTTCCGAAATCCAGGTGCTCCTGGGGCACCATCTTGCGCAGTGTCTCGGCAAGGTCCTCGGCGGACAGGTGCGAGTCCATGCCCTCGTATTTGTTGGGGATCACGATGTCGACGCCGTAGGGGTGGTCGCCGATGTTCTCGTCGATCCACTTCAGCTCGATCTCGAGCTGCTCGGGCGTGAAGCCGACCGCTCCCAGCACGCCGAAACCACCGGCCTTGCTCACCGCGACGACGACATCGCGGCAGTGTGTGAACGCGAAGATCGGGAACTCGATCCCGAGTTCGTCGCAGATGGGAGTGTGCATGAGTGATCCTTACCTGGGTGCTTACAGCGGCGTAGGCGAACTGGAACGTGTTCTAGTTTAGTACGGAATTGTCGTGTTGTGACCACCCGGGTTGGTCAGACCATCTCGCTATGGGCCACCCACAGCAGCAGAAAAGCCAGCACGCAGCCCGCGCACACCAGATGATCGCGCCAGATGGACCTGGCCAGGGCGGTTTGTTCGGCAACACCGCCCGAACGGCTTCCGAGCCGAACCGCATTGGGAACCGTATGGGTCAGTGCCAGCAGAATCGGCGCGCCCGCGAGCAGACCCGACGCGGCCAGTATCCAGCTCGGGTCGTGCCCTCGGATAGCGCGAAAACCCAGCGCGACGAGCAACACGAGCATGACGACCGGGATGAGCCGGCTCATCGGCCGAGATCCGGTGACCGCCCGCCGGTAGTAGCCCGTGATCGAAGCCAACGCGGATTCGGGCAGCTCACCGTCGACATTCCGGTCCGCGAGGACCTGTGCGTCGAACATGAGGTCCATCCACAGCACGGCGAGCAGAAATCCGCTGCACGCGGTGAGTAACGAGGTCGCGACGTTCATCGTGTGATTGTTTCGCAATCCGTGGCCCAGAGCCTCACGGTGGAACAAGTTCTAATTCCGTTTCTGGGCTGCGGTAGCGTGACTCGGCATGGGACGCGTGGACGGAAAAGTTGCACTGATCAGCGGCGGCGCTCGGGGGATGGGAGCTGCGCACGCGCGGGCCCTGGTCGCCGAGGGCGCCAAGGTCGTGGTCGGCGACATTCTCGACGATGACGGCAAGAAGCTTGCCGACGAGCTCGGCGAGGCCGTGCGCTATGTCCACCTCGATGTCACCCAACCCACCGAGTGGGACGCTGCGGTGTCGACCGCCGTCAACGATTTCGGCAAGCTCAACGTGTTAGTCAACAACGCCGGCATCGTCGCGCTGGGTCAGCTCGGCCAGTTCAACGTGGACAAGTGGAACAAGGTCATCGACGTCAATCTGACCGGCACGTTCCACGGCATCCAGGCCGCGGTCGAGCCGATGAAGGCCGCCGGCGGCGGCTCCATCATCAATGTGTCCTCGATCGAAGGTCTGCGCGGCGCCGTGATGGTGCACCCGTACGTCGCCTCCAAGTGGGCGGTACGCGGCCTGACCAAATCCGCCGCCCTGGAGTTGGCGTCGCAGAACATCCGGGTGAACTCCATCCACCCGGGTTTCATCCGGACCCCGATGACCAAACACTTCCCGGACGACATGGTCACGGTTCCGCTCGGCCGCCCCGGCGTCTCCGAAGAGGTCGCCACCTTTGTGGTGTTTTTGGCCAGCGATGAATCCTCGTATGCCACCGGCGCCGAGTTCGTGATGGACGGCGGACTGGTCAACGACGTCCCGCACAAGTTCTAACCGCTAGCGGCCCTAGCCGCTAGCG
>NZ_JBAPMI010000229.1:0-11331 GCF_049278535.1 Mycobacterium sp.
ATGTAGCGGTAGCTCAGCAACCCCGTCCAGCGCTTGTACAACTCGTCCCGATAGGCGTCGGCATCGCCCATGAACTCCCGGATATCACGCAGTGGCCCGGTCAATCGCGTCGTCCCTCCTGAGCGGAAAGTTGAGCAGACGCTCAGCTACGACTTTACGGCTACCCCCGCCACTGTAAAGGCCATATCGGCGATCTACTGCGGGTCGAACACCACCGGCACCGACGTCGGCGACCGGAACACCTGCCCGCGGACGTGCGGATCGTCGGCGTCGGGGTCCAGCCGCAGGTTAGGTAGCCGATCCAGCAGCAGGTTGATGGCCGTGCGCATCTCCAGTCGCGCCAGGTGCATGCCGAGGCAGACGTGGACGCCGTGGCCCCAGCCCAGGTTCGCCCGAGCCTCCCGGTGGATGTTGAATGTGTCGGGATCCGGGTAGCGATCCTCCTGCCGGTTCGCCGAACCCAGCATCGGCATCACCGTGCAGCCAGCCGGGATCTGCACTCCGCCGAGTTCGGTGTCGCGGGTGGTCACCCGAGTGATGGTCAGCAGCGGAGGCTCCCACCGCACGCCTTCCTCGATCGCCTGCGGAATCAGCGAGCGGTCCGTGCGGATCGCCTCCAGTTGCTCCGGGTCCGACAACAGCCCGAGAAGCAGGCTGCCCAGCGACCGGTAGGTCGTCTCAACGCCGGCGGGCAACAGCAGCCGGAGGAACGAGAAGATCTCCTCGTTGCTGAGCTTCTCCCCGTCGATCTCGGCGGCACCGAGCGCGCTGATCAGATCGTCTTTCGGCTCAGCGCGACGCGCCTCCAGGATCGGCTCGAAGTACTCGCAGAGCGCGGCCGACGCCGCCAGCCCGCGTTCGGGATTCATCAGCCAGCTCAGCAGCGAGATCGACCACCGCTGGAACTGCGGGTAGTCCTTTTCCGGCAGGCCGAGCAGGCCCGCGATGATCTGGCTCGGATAGGCGAAGGTGAACTCCTTGACCAGGTCCGCCTTTCCGTTGGCCGCGAACTGGTCGATCAACCCGTTGGCTACCCGGCCGACCAACTCGTCCTGCCAGCGCGCTAACGCTTTCTGCGAGAACGCTTTCGACACTAACGAACGCAGCCGCCCGTGGATCGGCTCGTCCATGCCCAGCATCACACCTTCGCCGAGCACCGGCCCGAACGCAGCGATGACAGCCGCCGACGAGAACGTCTCGTTGTCGCGCAGCATCTGCTGTACGTCCTCGTGCCGATACACGATGAACATCGGCAGGGATTCCTCATGCGGAAGCGCACCCGACGTCTCGAGCCGCTGGACCGGCTCCTCGCGGCGCAATCTCGCCAGCTCGGTGTACGGGTCACGTACGTCGCCGGAGATCGCGTCATCGAAAGCGCCGAAGTCTTCCAGGTCATCGAAAAGCTGTTCCATGCTTGTTCCTCAGTTTCCTTCAGTTCCCTTGCGGCGCTTGGCCGCCAACGACGCCAGGCGTTGCAGCAGCGGCTGCGGAATGACTCGTGTGACGAACACCATCGCCTTCTGTGCTGTCGTCAACGGCCACGCGCCGTCGCGCATCGACCCCTGCTTGGGTATGCCGAGCACGATCCGCGACATGTGGTGCATGCCGATGGCCGGAAGAATCCGGCTTGATACCAACAACATCGACGCGTCCGGTCCCACACCTCGACGGCGAAACGATCCCGTATCGGCCAGCGCCTTGACCACTCCATCGGTGAACTTCTCCGGCGGCCTGGCCATCCGCATCGCGAAGCGCCCACGGGTGTTCATCGTGTTGTGCAGCCGGGCGTACGGACCGCCGAAGTCGCGATCGTCGGTGGTGCCCGCGTCGGTGATGATGGCGGTGTCATAGGTGCCGGCCACCAACAGGGTGACGCCGAGACCGAACGGTGCGATCTCGACCGCCATCGACTCACCCCAGCGTTCCAGTGCTCCCTTGGCCGCCGAGTACGGCGCGGTGGCCGGCTGACCGCGGACCCCTGCCGCGCTGGACACCAGCACAATGCGACCTTCACCGGCCGCTCGCATCGACGGCAGCAGAGCTTGAGTAAGCGCGACGGGGCCCAGCACGCTGGTGGCAAACAGCCTCTGCCACAAGGCCATATCGGTCTCTTCCACCATTCCGGCGGCGGAGATCCCCGCGTTGTGCACGACCGCGAACGGTGTACCCACGGCTTCGCCGATCGTTTTGGCTGCCGCCGTGACCGACGCGTGGTCCATCAGGTCGAGCTGAACGCCGATCAACCGATCGTCGTCGGCTGCGGCGCCGGTCGCCTCCCGCAACAGCGTCATGCCGAGATCGGGTGCGCGCATGGCCGCGACCACCCGCCACCCCTCGCGATACAGGCGCGTCGCCGTTGCGAACCCGAGCCCACGTGAGGCGCCGGTGATGACGACGCTGCGAGCCTCAGCCATTCGTCCTCGCCGGCTCGCAGGCTCCTTGACCCGGCGGTGGCGCTTGCACGTGCGGTCGGCCGTTCGGTTCCCCGCTCGCCCACGTCGACCAGATGCCCACCGAGTACGGACCCTGCGCGCCGGCCTTCTCGTAATAGCCTTGCGGGTCATACACTTTGGCCTCCGGATACGGCCACGGGCAGGCCACCGACGTAGCGGCGTGGCTGACTTTGATGACCCAGAACCAGGCACCGTAAGCGAAGTAGGACACGTTGATGATGGCGAACATCACCAGGAACGTGCCCAGCACCGGTCGGGTCGGGAACAGCTTCGCCTTGGCGGCGAGTTTTTCCGCCACCGACTTACCGGTGTCGTCGCGGTAACAGAGAATCGCCGCGGGGACCATCACGAACGTCACCGAGAACGATTCCCAGATCAGTGGGAATTGGAACGTGGTGCCGGTGAACACCGAACCCCACGGGATCACCTGAGAGTAGATGTACATGCCCGTGTGGACGAGTTGGATCTCCAGCCAGGCGTCGAAAACGAAGCCGATCGCACACGCCAGCACACCAAGGCTGATCAGTGGATGCCGCGAAAAATAGCTTGTGGGACCATATTTGGCCTGCAGCTTGCGCAGAATCCAGACCGCCGGGAAGTAGGGGCCGAAGTAAAACATCACGTAGCCGAACACCACGAAGGGTTCGACGGTCGGCGACAACGACACTAGCGGCCACGACTCCGGCCAGTGGATCAGATCGGGGTTGTAGACCGCGAACGGCGACCAGTTCATGATCGGGTCCTGCCACACAATCAACGTGGTGCACAGGAACATCAGCATCACCGGGCTGCCCGGATTACGTCGCCAGCCCCTGATGAAGACGATCAGCAGGATGAGCAGCGACACGACCGTCGCGGCGTCGAGAAAGCCGATGTAGTCCAGCCCAAAGATGAACTTGACCGGGCGCGGCCGGCCGTGCACATTCGGGTTGGCGACGCGCGGGTCGAGCACCCAACGACGGTTCGCGATGAAGAACAGTGCGAAGGCCGCCAGCGCGGCTCCGGCGATCCAGCCGCCCCATTTCCGTTGCGGCGCAGCAGGCCGCGGTTCCGCGGCAAGCGGTGTGGATTGGTCGGTACTCATATATTCCTCACCCTTCTCCGAAGCGGTCGACGAGGTGCGAGTTGACGCCGTCGGCGTCCAGCGTGCGAGCCACCAGGTAGCCCGCGCCCATCCAGGCGCGGCGAGTCCACTTGCCGAACGACACCCGAGTTCCGGGCGCGCCGGCCGCGGCGGGCATCATCTTCACCCGCTCGAGGGCCTCTTTCACGCCGCGCGGGCTGAGCGGATGGGCATCGCTGAACGCCCGCACCAACGTCGCGGCGACGTCGTGATTGACCGGCGGCACACAGTATTCGGGACGCCGGCCGCCGTATCGCTGCGCGTAGCGATCGAGGAAGTCCTGGCCGAGTGGGTTGGTCTCGTCGTACTGGTCAACCCCGATCCATCCCATGAATGCGTTCCACATGATCGGGTTGACCCACGCATTCTGAAAGGCCGTGGTGGTGAACCGGGGCGGGTCCCAGTTGACTGCCTCCAGGGCCGGGTTGATGAACACGATGCCGAAACCAAAGCCCAGATGCACGATCGCCTCGGCTTTGGCTTGGTGCAGCGTGCTGACCGCTTCGTTGATGTCTTGGGCAGTCTGAGCGATCGCCGCCTCCGCGACGATACGAATCCCCTTGCGGCGGCACGCACCTCGCAGGTTCTTCAGGTAGCTTTCGCCGATCAGATTCTGCTCGACCAGGACGCCGATCTCGCGCAGGCCGCGTTTGGCGATGAGGTCCGCCAGGAAGATGGGCTCGTCGGTCATCGATCCCTGCGGGAAGGCGAACGTCCACTCCCCGAGCCAGTCGTCGGTTCCGGTGACGCTGATGGCCGGTACTTTGAACCGTTCCTCGATCGCTTCGCGGGTCGGGACGCAGTTGTCGGTGATGTGCGGTCCGAACACCGCGAGACACCCCTCGTCGACCAGTTCGCCGAAGGCGTCGATCACCGCTTTGACCGAGCCCTTGGGCAAGCCCTCGACCTCGCGATAAATCATCTGCACCGGGCGATCCAGCAGTCCCTGCTGCAGCGCCTCGTCGAACACGATGTCAAAGACTTGAGTGAAGTCGGCCTTCATTTCTTCGGGGAACATCGGCGGCAAGGTGAAGTCCATCAGGTAGCCGACCTTGATCGGCTCAGCAGTGCTCTCGTAGGACATGGGACCTCCACTGGGACGCGCTCACCGCGTTTATCCGCCCGGCCTAACAAACCTAATATTTGTTCAGACCCTAGCCGCGCCGCTTAGCCTCGTCAATCACCGGATCGGACAGACTCGGTCAGATACACGCTGATCATCTCCTTGAGGCTGCGGTTTACCGCGACGTCATCGGTGAGCGGGCCGGCGATTGCCGCCTCGGCCGCCGCGTCCATGGGCAGACCCTCGGCGACCAGTCGGCCGGCGGCGATGAGCACCCGGGTGGACGCGACTTCGCGCAGGCCACCGGTCTCCAGACGACGAATGGCCTGGCCGAATCGCACCAGTTCCGCCGCCGTGGCCCTATCGACGCCAGCCTCGTGGACGACGATCCCCTCCTCGACTTCGGCTGCCGGAAAACCAAATTCGATGGCAACCATCCGCTGGCGGGTCGAATCCTTGAGATCCTTCAGCACGCTCTGATAGCCCGGGTTGTAGGAGACCACCAGGCCGAAACCGGGTGCGGCGTCCAACGTCACGCCGAGCCGCTCAATCGGTAGCTGGCGCCGGTAATCCGCGAGTGGATGCAGCACGACGGTGGTGTCCTGCCGCGCCTCCACCACCTCGTCGAGGTAGCAGATGGCGCCCTCGCGAACCGCGCGAGTCAACGGGCCGTCAACCCACACCGTCTCGCCGCCTCGCAGCAGATACCGGCCGACCAGGTCGGCCGTGGTGAGGTCGTCGTGGCAGGCCACGGTGATCAACGGCCGGCCCAGATCGTGAGCCATCGCCTCGACGAATCGGGTCTTGCCGCATCCGGTGGGGCCCTTCAGCAGAATCGACAAGCCCTGGCCGTGGGCGGCCTTGAAAACGGCTTCCTCGTTGCCGATTGCCGTGTAGTAGGGGCGCGTCACGTCCGCCGCGGACAACACGCCGTTCGGGTGAGCGAGCGTGGGCTCATTGGCCATTACTACCCTTCCGCCGGCCGCTGCGTTGCGGTGACTGGAGCGTAAACGGAACAGATGTTAGTTTCAAGGACGGTACGGGCGGGACAGTTCGTCATGACACCCGCCTTTTCACCTCGGCCGAGCGAACCGCCGAACGGAACAGTGGCCCAACAACACTCGTCAGTTGATCGGGGCGGGCGATGCTCGCGTGCGCGGTGTTGCCGAATACTCTGCGCAGCGATTCGACGTCGGTGCCCGCACCGATCGTCAGACATACACAGCCGGTGCCGCGGCGGCGTGCCTCGGTCAGCGCGCGCCGCGCATCGGCGGCCCCGTAAGCGCGCTCGTAGCCGTGGTCGTATGCCAGTCCGTCGGATAGCACCACCAACAGCCGTCGCGACGTTCCTCCCCGTGCCTCCAACACCGCCGAGCCGTGCCGGATCGCCGCACCCAGTCGCGAGTAGGCGCCGGGCTCGAGGCTGTTCAGCCGCCTGATCATCTGGCTGTCGAGATGGTCGTCAAACCGCTTGACCGGCACCATGCTCACCGCAGCCCGACCCTGCGAGTAATACGCGTACAGCGCCACGCGGTCGCCCAGATCGTGCAACGCGACGGTCAGGTTGGCGACCGCCGTGCGTTGTTGCTCGTGCACGGTCCGCCCCACCGTGCCGGCCTCGGCCGTCGAACCCGAGATGTCCAGCAGCAGAAGCACCGACAGATCTCGGTGCCGCCGCAAGCTGTCGAGATAGACGGCCTCGTCGGGCACCGACCCGGCCATCATTTCGACGTGTGCCTCGACTACGGCATCGATGTCGATATCGTCGCCCTGGGGCTGGCGGTGCCGGCGGTGCAAGCCCATGCCGAGCCGCGCCAGCGGACGCCGGAGCCCGATGGCGTCGTCGATCGCCGGGTTCGCCGATACCTTTGCCGCCGAATCGATTTCAACAACCGTGCACCAGTCCGGCCGGTAGCTCCTGCGATTGACGTCCCACTCCGGATACTTCACGCCGCGATGACTCAGGTCCGCAGCATGATCGATGACATCTTCGGGCGCCGCGGCGGCCAGCGACGACACGGCGTACTCCCCACGTTTGGCCGCGTTGATCCGGTGCGTCGGGTTGTCCGCACCCGGCGGCCCTCCTCCGCGACCGGTCTTGCGGGCCGAGGAGAGCATCTTCTTCAGCCACTTGCCGATGAAACCGCCGCCACCGACCGGGCTGGTGAACAGGTCGGGATCGTCGGTGTCATCGACCTCGCCATCGTCGAGCTGCTCGAGTTCCTGACGCCGTTGATTCCGCGGAACGTGTGCCAGCATTTCCTGCTCGGTTTGCCTGGCCGCACCAGCGTCGGCGGCGATCAGCTTGGCGGCACGGATGATGCCAAATTCCGGCGGTGGATCGTCGATCGGTTCTTTGCCCGACGCAAGGCTCAGCGACTCCGCGGGCGAGTTGCTTCGGTGCGCGATGTCGGGGTCGCCGAGCGAGGCCAACACCGTCGGAAGGACGCCGGCGTTGGCAACCAGTGCGCGATGCCCCTCAATCGACAAATAGCGCTTGGCCAAACGGGAATGGCGGGTCAGCGGACGCACAGCCTCGGGATCGAGACTGCCTGCGGCGATCATCGAGGCTTGCACGGCAACGGCTTCGAGGGTCGTCCGCATAGGCAACGACGGATCGATGAAGACCGTCTGGCCGTCGGTCCACGGCAGGTCCCCCGGGTGCTGTGCATCGACCACCACGGCACGTCCGGCAAAGGCGGAGGCAAGCATGCCGAGGGCATACAACCGATCGGCGTGGGCGCCATCCGCCACCGGCCACCTCCGGAAATGCCATTGTCGACGTTGACCAAATATCTGTTCCAGACTAGAGCCCCGGTTCTGGCGTCGTCAACGAAACGAGCTACCGACGCCCAGGCCATCGAACAAATCTTTGGCATGCATGCACGGCCCCTTCGGGCGCCGCTAGTGTTCCGGCATGCAGACGCTGCTCTTCAAGCTCGGCCTGATTCTGTTTCTGATCGGCCTGCTCACCGGTTTGGCCGTGCCGGCATTGAAGAACTCACGGATGGGGTTGTCGAGCCACCTCCAAGGCGTCCTCAACGGCATGTTTCTCGCGCTGCTCGGCCTGCTCTGGCCGCACATTCACCTGTCACACCGGTGGGCGGTCACCGCGATCATGCTCATCGCGTACTCCGCATTCGCGAACTGGCTGGCGACGCTGCTCGCAGCGGCATGGGGTGCCGGCCGCAGATTCGCGCCGATCGCGGCCGGCGACCACCACGCCCCAGCGGTGAAGGAACACTTCGTCAGCTTTCTCCTCTTGTCCCTCTCGCTGACAAACGTGGTGGGCGTCGTCATCGTGATCGTCGGGCTTTAGCGCCTTGGTCGCCGCGAGCGGTTGGGTTTGAGCATTTCTGGGTAGCCCGCGCCCATGAACAGGGGCAGAGCATGCGCGGTCGCGGCATCGGCGGCCGCCATCGCAGTATTAGCCGGATGTGTGAACCAGGGCGGTGGAGGATCCACGTCGTCGTCCCCGCCCCCCGGCACCGAGCGAATGACTACTCAGGTGAAGGGCGCGGACGGCACGACAATCGCCAACGCCACCATCGATTTTGCAAACGGCTTCGCGACAGTAACCGTGGAAGCAGGCCCTAACCAGGTTCTGAGCCCCGGCTTCCACGGTCTTCAAATTCACTCGGTGGGTAAGTGCGAAGCGAATTCGACTGCGCCGAGCGGGGATTCGACCGGCAGTTTCGCTTCGGCCGGAAGTGTCTATCAGGCGCCGGACCACACCGGTTATCCCGCCAGCGGCGACCTGACTGCGCTGCAGGTGCGCCCCGACGGCTCGGCGAAACTCGTCACCACCACGAGCCTGTTCACCGCCGCGGACTTGCGAAACAATTTGGGTAGCGCGCTGATCATCCACCAGAACGCGGACAACTTGAGCAGTAGCCCTGCCGGAAATTCGGCTAAGCGGGTGGCATGCGGTGTCATCGCGGCGGGATCCGCGACCACCACCTCGTCTACCACGACGACCAGTGTCTCCACCGTCACCACCACGGTCGAGGTGCCGCCGCCCAGCACGAGCACGAGCACGAGCACGATCACGGTAACCAGCTCGCCAACCACGACGTCCACGACGACGACTAACAACATCTCGCCTGGCAGGTGACGGGAACGAAGGGTCGTCTAGCAGTCAAACGACGGACCGTCCGCAGGCTTAAGAACTAAACGCCGCTAGCCGCCGGGACAGGGGCCGGGAATCCACATGTTCCAGCACATGCCGGGAGGCGGAGGCAGCCCAGGAGGTGCGCGGGGCGGAAGGGGCTGCGGAGGTGGAGGATTGGGCCCTTCGTAAATTCCCTGACCTTGATTGGCCTGGTCCGGGGCAACGTGATAGTAGGTGTGGCAGACGTTCATGTCCCACGTCACCGGCTGATGAACATGGTTCTGGGTCAAGTGGAACAGAGAATCGCCCGGGCACCAGTGATTCGGACCCCAGCACACATGGTCGACCATCGCGGCGGGCCCACAATCGTCATCCGCCCGGGCGGTGCCTGCACCCAGTCCGGCCATCGCCAAGCCACCCGACATCAACGTGGCCGCTGCCCATGCCGCGGTCAGTTGCTTCATAGCCCAGGAATTTTGCTCTTCAGCCAGTTAATGCGCATCGGGCAATTGCCCCATTTATCCGGCGTCGCCGGGCTTGTCGATCACCAAGCCCGGGCCCCACGAGGGCAATGGAATACCCCCCAAGTGCAATCCGTTTTGAATCACTGGCACCTCACCGGCCGTCGGTTTGTCGTCAACGGTGGACATTGAAAGTGGAAGTTCCGTGGCTGCTCAAACGCATTTGGCCCATGAATCCCTGTTCAGCCCGATTGTCATCGGTGACGTTGAGCTCACCAACCGTGTCGCGCTGGCGCCGATGACCCGGGTGAGTGCGACAGCCGAGGGTCTACCCACCGATCGGATGGGGAGGTATTACCGGGTCTTCGCCGAAGGTGGATTCTCTTTGTTGATCACCGAGGGGCTGTATATCGACGACCAGACCAGCCAGGGCTACCGCTTTCAGCCGGGCATCGCGAACCAGGGTCAGGTCGAGGCCTGGAAAGGGGTCGTTGACGGCGTCCATGCGTCCGGGTCCAAGTATTTCGCCCAACTCATGCACGCAGGCAGCCAGTCGCAAGCTAACCCGCACACGACGGTCACGTGGGGACCGTCGGCGGTGCGCCCGAAAGGCCAGCAGCTACCCATGTACCGCGGCTCCGGCCCCTTCCGGGTTCCCGAGGCGATGACCACCGAGCAGATCAGCCAAGTCCGCGCCGCGTTCGTCAATTCGGCCCGGCTGGCCCGCGACGCCGGCTTCGACGGTGTGGAGATTCATGGCGCCAACGGCTACTTGCTCGACGAGTTTCTCACCGACTACCTGAACACTCGCACCGACGAATACGGCGGCAGCGTCAGCAACCGCACCCGGCTGGCCGCTGAAATCTGCGGCGACGTCGTCGCAGCGGTCGGCGCCGACATCGCCGTCGGCATCCGGGTGTCCCAGGGGAAAGTCTCGGACAACGATCATCGGTGGGCGGGCCGCGACGACGACGCAGCCATCATCTTCAGCGCACTTGGTGCCACGGGCATCGACTACATCCACACCACCGAATACCGGGCCCTGGCACCGGCGTTCGGTGACGCGGGAGAGACGCTGGCAGCGTTGGCCAAGCAACACAGCGGCCTAACGGTGATCGCAAACGGTCACCTTGACGACCCGCGTGACGCCGCCGCCCTCATCGCCTCGGGCACCGCCGACGTTGCCGCGCTGGCCAAACCCGCACTAGCCAACAGGAACTGGCCCCACCGGGTGCGAACAGACCAACCGCTGTCCCCCGATGTGCCCGTCGATCTGTTCGGGCCCGTCGCCGACCTCAAAGACTGGGAAGTCGCCGATACGCCTCTTGCGTAGAAACGCAAACATCCCCGCCAGAACCGGACGGGCTCCTCGACCACCATGGCCTCCGCGGTGTGGGTGCAGTCGGATGCCTCGTGGCGAGTTTCAGCGCGGCGGGCCAAGAATGATCTGCCCGAACTTGTCCGCTCCCTCGGCCATCCGTTCGGGCGTGATTTCGAAACCGTCCGGGCGCGGCGTTGCTTTGTCACGGCCGGCGTAGCGGAACATCCCTTCGATGCCGGCCGGAGTGTTGATCATCAGCAGATCCGCTTTTTTGGAGGTGATGCGATATGCATGCGGAATGTCCTTGGGCAAGAACACAATTCCGCCTTCCGACAGCTCCATCTCCTGATCGTCTAACCACAGCAACGCGGTGCCCTTGATCAGCATGAAGACCTCATCCTCACGCGTGTGCTTGTGATATGGCGGTGCTTCGCCCTCGCTGACATCGAAGCGCCCGACCATCAACTGGCCATTGGTGGCTTTGCCGTCGAGCAAGATCGCCAGCGTGCCGCCGTCGAGCCATTCCAACTGCTGCTGCTGATCAGGTTGCGCAAGGTAGGCCATGCTCATGCGTCGTCCCCATTCGTGTCGGACATCGAGACTATCCAGCCCCGAGTCGGCGCGCTCGTCCAGCCGTCAGGCACACGGAGTGGAAAGTCGGTCACGATTGGCCGATTGACGTGCGCCTTTTGTGACATCCTGTGCGGGTGTCCGCGGCGGGCCCGCCTTCGGGTGTAGTGACGTTTCTGTTCACCGATGTAGAGGGTTCGACGCGTCGGTGGGAAGCCGACGCGGATGC
>NZ_JBAPMI010000230.1:0-31434 GCF_049278535.1 Mycobacterium sp.
CCCGGCCTAGTGCACGGCGGTGTGTGCGCGATGGTGCTCGACCATGTGTTGGGTGCGACCGCGCACCAGCCGGGACGACCCGCTTTCACCGGCACGTTGCACATCCGCTATCTACGCGGCACACCTCTCGGGCCCCTGCACGCAGATGCCCGCATCGATCGGGTCGAGGGAGTGAAGACTTTCGCCGTCGGCCACATCGCCGATGCCCAGGGCGTCACGGTCAGGGCTGAGGGCGTATTCCTGCACCGGCGGGGCAGCTAGCTGCGGGCCGGGGCAAGACGCTTGAGAGCCAGTCCGCCTTCGAAGGGCCGGTACCCGAAAGCGGCCGGAGCCACATAACCGGTGTCGCCGATCGGCGTGGCCACCTCGGCAACGGTGGGACCGATCTCGGCGGCGACAGGCGCCAACGCTTCGAGGTCGAAGCGGTACAGCCGACCCGCGTTGCCGCCCAAGATCTTTCGGCAGATATCCTCCGAGCGGTCGTGCAGCGCCCAGCGGATGGCCAACTTGGAGTGCGGCGTGAAACCTTCTTCGTGGGGATAGTCGCTACCCCACATGATGTGGTCGGCCCCCATGAAATCGATCATCGCGGAATCGAACGGCATGAGTTCGCTAGCCAAATAACAGTTCCGCTTTGCGTATTCGCTTGGCGTCAGCGTCATCGCGTCGACGGACGACCCACCGAACATTCCGTAGGTGCGATTACCGGCCTCCGATTTCATCGTCGGCACCATCGCATCGAGCATCGCAAGTTGCGGTTGCACCCAGAGCGTGCCTTGTTCCGTCGGGACGAATCGCAGAGTCGGATGGCGCTCGAAGACACCGGCGAGGATCAGATGGCCCAGGGTCCGGTTAGCCCACAGCGCCATCTCAGTGATCAGCACCGCGTTCGACGCAGGCTGGTCCATCGGCATCTCGGGACTGCCGGCACCCGCATGCTGAACCACCGTGAGGTCGAGTTCCTCGCAAAGCGCCCAGAGCGGCTCGTACCGAGTGTGGAACAGCGGTGCGACATTCGGGTCGCCCGGCGAGACGGGCGGAACCAACACGCCGCCGAAGCAGTCTTTCTCTGCACCCCAGCGGATCTCCTGCATCGCCAATTCGACGTCGTTGGGAAAGACCTGAATCAGGCCGCGGCGACGAGTCGGGGCCAGCGAACAGAAGTCGATCTGCCAGCGATTGTGCGCTTGCACTCCCGCCCAGCGCTTCTCGAACTCGTCTCGGGTCCGGGGCAGGCTGATGGTGATGTTGGGCGTCGTCGGGAAGAACGGCGGCACGGTGTTGGGCAGCAGGACTTCGGCGGCCACCCCATCGGCGTCCATCTCGGTAATCCGAAGCTTGTGGTCCCAATTTCGGTTCGCGGTGGCGATGATCAGGTCGTCGAAAGGGCTGACGTACGTCTTGGCCCATGCGTCGAACTCATCGTGCAGGCGTGCCGGGAGATACTTCCGGTACTCATGAAGGTCTGCCCCGGCGTGAGTATCTGTCGAGACGACGACGTAGCGGTCGATTGTGTCCCAGGTTGTAGGCATCGCATCCTCCGGCCTTATCTCTCGAGGCTAGCCTTCCGCATGTCGCCGTGAGCGCAAGATCACCGTCTCAATGAGCGGACGATTTAGACCACTCCGCGCAGACCGTCGGCGCCGAAGACCGGTTCCAGCATCGCGCTGAAGTCCGGGCCACGCCGCAACATGAGGCCACCGTCGACGTTGATGATCTGCCCCGTCACGTAGCTTGCCGCGTCGCTGAGCAGAAACATCGCCGCGTTCGCGATGTCTTCGACCTCGCCGGGCCGAGGTAGCGGCGTGATCGCGCGGTAGTCCTCGCTCAACTCCGGCGAGTCCAATACGGGAGCAACCAGCTCGGTGCGGATCAGGCCCGGGCGGATGCTGTTGACTCGCACCCAGGACGCTCCGAGTTCATCGGCGGCCAACTGCATCAGGTGGTCCAGCGCCGACTTGCCGACGCCGTAGGCACCGAACCACCGGTGGGTATTACTGGCCGCGATCGACGAGATGCCGACGAACGATCCGCCGCCGCCGCGCACCATCTCGCGGGCGGAGTGCTTGAGCACGTACATGGTGCCGTTGACGTTGAGGTCGATGGTCTGTCGCCACAGCTCCGAGTCGATCTGGGTGACCGGCCCGATGGTCTGCGATCCGCCGGCGCAGTGCACCACGCCGTGCAGCCGGCCGTGCCAGGCCGTTACGGCATCCACCGCCCGGGTGGCCTCGTCCTCGTTGGTGATGTCGGCCGGCTCGTAGCGGATCTCACCGCCGTCGGCCTTGGCTGCCCCGATCTCCTTGACGGCCGCAGCGAGCCGGTCGGGATTGCGCCCGACGATCATGACCGACGCCCCGGCGGCTACCAGGCCGGCGGCCACCCCCTTGCCGATTCCACTGCCACCGCCGGTGACCAGGTAAGTCCGGTTTTCGAACGAAAGCTGCATGCCAGGTCCTCACGCCCAAACTGAAACAGGTTCTAGTCATAGAACCACACCTGGAGTCGGGATCTGATTGCGCGAGCCAGAAGCCACGGTCGTCATTCGGGGCCAGACCGCAGCCCTGACTTCTGCTTCGCGCTTGGGGTAGCGGCGTCGAAGCGACTACGGAGTGTCTTTGCTGGCGATCTTCGTCGGCTTGGGGTTGCGCCAGTCTTCGACGTCGGGAGGCAGTCCGATCGGATAGCGGTTTTCGTTGTGCGCGGCCCAATGGGCGTGCCCCAGCTCGTGGATGTGAAACGCGTGGCGCAGCGCCTCGGTGAAACCCATCGCGTCGGACGCGGCGTTCACCGAGTCCTTGATCAACATCGCTGCCATCGTGGGCCGCTCGGCGATGCGCCGGGCGAACTCCAGAGTCTTGTCGGCCAGCTCGTCGGTCGGAAAGACCTTGGACACCATGCCCAGCCGATAGGCCTCATCGGCGTCCAGGGAATCACCGGTCAGCAGAAGCTCTTTGGCCTTGCGTGGGCCGAATTCCCAAGGGTGAGCGTAATATTCGACACCTGGCATACCCATCCGGACACCGACGACGTCGCTGAACTTGGCATTGTCGGCCGCCACGATCAGGTCGCACGCCCAGATCAGCATCAAGCCCGCGGAGATCGCGTTGCCTTGTACCTGGGCGATGGTGATCTTGCGCAGATCGCGCCAGCGGCAGGTGTTCTGGAAGAAATAATGCCACTCCTGCAGATAGGTCTTTTCCGCGACCGCATCGCGATTGGCACCGTTGATGCGGAAGCTCGGCAGCTGGGCCTCCCCCGGAGCCCGTTCCGCCAACGCCAACTCCGAACCCAGGTCGTGGCCGGCGGAGAAGTTCTTACCGCGTGCCGCCAAGATGACCACCCGCACGGTGTCGTCGGCCTCCGCGCGAACGAACGCCTCGTCGAGCTGCACCAGCAAACCGCGGCTCTGAGCGTTATGTGCCTCGGGGCGGTTCAGCCAGATCCGCGCGATGCGGCCCTCGTCAAGGGTTTCGTAGGCCACCAACTCGTTGGGGACTGCCATTGGCCACCTCATTCGCCGTAACTGTGCCGATGGCCCGGCTTCTCCTCGGTCCGCTATGTGGACCGCATCGTCGCCGGGCAGAGAAGTTACACATTACGACCAGCCCGTAACGGCCCCACCGGCGGGTTACGGCGCCGTCTGCAGCTGATTCCGCACTTCGCCTACAGTTATGTCATGCCCGCTAAATCTGACACCCATGAAATCGACGACGTGGAGCCACTGGCTGATGACACCGCCAGCCAGGCCAGGCGTGTAGTGGCGGCCTACGCGACCGACGCTGACGAATGCCGCGTCTTCCTCGCGATGCTCGGCATTGGGCCCGCGAAACTCGAGGTGTAAGTGCCCGGCGCGGGAGGCAAGGGGTCGAAGGACCCTGCCTCCGGCGTGTCCGACTTCGTCGTGGTCGCCAACCGGCTGCCGATCGACATGGAGCGATTGCCCGACGGCAGCACTCGTTGGAAGCGCAGCCCGGGCGGTTTGGTCACGGCACTGGAGCCGCTACTGCGCCGTCGTCGCGGCGCCTGGATCGGCTGGCCCGGGGTCGTCGACGACGATGTGGACGTCGAGGACGCACCGATAGTCCAGGAGGGTCTACGGCTGCACCCGGTGCGGCTTTCCGCCGACGACGTCGAAGAGTATTACGAGGGTTTCTCCAACGCCACACTGTGGCCGCTGTATCACGACGTGATCGTCAAACCGAGCTACCACCGGGAGTGGTGGGACCGCTACGTCACCGTCAACCAGCGATTCGCGAAAGCCGCGTCTCGCGCCGCTGCCGACGGGGCCACCGTCTGGGTGCAGGACTATCAGCTGCAACTTGTCCCGAAAATGCTGCGCGAACTCCGCCCCGATCTGACGATCGGGTTCTTTTTGCATATCCCGTTCCCGCCCGTCGAGCTGTTCATGCAGATGCCCTGGCGGACCGAGATCGTGGAAGGCCTACTGGGCGCCGACTTGGTGGGATTCCAGCTGGCCGGCGGTGCGCAGAATTTCCTGATTCTGTCCCGACGGCTGATCGGCGCGAACACCTCGCGCGGTTCGGTGGGGGTGCGGTCGCGCTTCGGTGAGGTGGACGTCGACGGCCGCACCGTTCACGTGGGCGCCTTCCCGATCTCCATCGACTCGAGCGAGCTCGACCAAAAGGGACGTGACCGCAACATCCGCAGGCGGGCCAGGGAGATCCGCTCCGAGATCGGTAATCCCCGCAAGGTTCTGCTCGGCGTCGACCGGCTCGACTACACCAAAGGTATCGATGTGCGGCTCAAGGCCTTTGCCGAACTGCTCGCCGAGGGCCGGGTCAAGAGCGAGGACACCGTGCTGGTCCAGCTCGCCACGCCCAGCCGGGAGCGCGTCGACAGCTATCAGGCGCTGCGCAACGATATCGAGCGCGAGGTCGGCCACATCAACGGCGAATACAGCGAGGTCGACCACACGGTGGTGCATTACCTGCACCGTCCGGTTCCCCGCGACGAACTGATCGCGTTCTTCGTGGCCAGCGACGTCATGCTGGTGACCCCGCTGCGGGACGGGATGAACCTGGTGGCCAAGGAGTACGTGGCCTGCCGCAGCGACCTCGGCGGTGCACTCGTGCTGAGCGAATTCACTGGAGCCGCAGCCGAACTGCGACAGGCCTACCTGGTCAACCCGCACGACACGGAGGGCGTCAAAGACGCGATCGAAGCGGCGCTCAACCAAACCGACGACGCCGGGCGGCGCCGGATGCGCGCATTACGGCGGCAGGTACTGGCCCACGACGTCGACGGATGGGCCCGGTCATTCCTCGACGCGCTGGCCGCTGGTCATCCGTCAAACAGCTGAATCTGGTGGTGTGGCCGCTGCCGCACTGCGATACTCGATGCACTTAGCCGGAACGGAGCATGAAGGTGATCACCTCCCGCGGCCTGACTGCCGCCGCCGTCATGACACTTGTCGCTGTGGGCACATCGACGCCCGCCCATGCACTCGGACCTCCGCCGGACGGCATGTACAGCCTCACCGAAGCTGGTGTGCCCACGACGACCTGGAAGATCATAGCTTTGTGCGATGCGCCGTCCCGCCAGCGCGCCATCCCTGATTTCGCCGACCCCGTCATAGCCGCCGACCTCTGCGCACTGAACGTCAGCAGCACGACAGCCAGGGTGATCAGCCGCTCGGAGAAGATGGCGAACTTCGTTGGCCGAGCCCGACTTGCCCGAGATCTGTGGACTTTCCAGGTGCCGAAGGAGAATGGCGTGGCATGTCCCGACGGCACAACTGCGGAATCGACGGATACCTATGCGTTCGACGACGTCTCGCTTACCGGCACGCACACCAGTATTCACGGCGATATCTGCGGCCTTCAGCCCGCGATGACGAAGACTCCGTTCACCCTTGCATTCCAGGGACCGCTGCCGAACCCGGTCGAGCGTTACCCATTGGACTGCAACGAGATCGGACAATGCCGCTGACGGATTTGTCGGCTAGATCGGCGTGATGTAGTTGATCAGCCATTTGCCGCCGATCCGCTGGTAGTCCACCCGCAACCGGCTGCCGTCGTAGAGCGGCTGCCGGGTCTTGTCAGTCACCGTGCGGTTCATGTACACCATCACCGACGCCGAATTACGTTGAGCCGCCATGACTCCCACGCCGACCACGCTCGCCTGCACAACGACCTCACGTTTGCGCGCCTCGGGGATGATCTTCTCGTTGGCGCTCTTCTCGAACTCCTGCCGATAACCCGGCGTAAGCAACAGGTACGCGGCGCTCAGGCTGCGCTCCACGGTCTGGTAGTCGTAGGCGAACACTTCGGGAATCTCTTTGGTGGCCAACGGCGGAAGCGCCGAGCGTGCCGCCTGCTCACCGCGGGTTTCGACCCGCTCCCAGTAGAGCCAGCCTCCGGCTGCGGCCAACCCGACGAAGGTGGTGGTCAGCAAGCTCACGACGGCGGCGATCAACCACCGCATCAATTGCCTCCGTCTGGATACTTCAGGTCGTAACCGGTCATCCGCCCGTTCTCGTCCTCGTGCACGATGACCCGCAGCCGGTAGGGCATTGACGGCTTGTTGACTCCGTCCAGGTCTGTCACCGTGACGCGTATCGATACCAGCACCGACGCGTTGTCGGTAACACTGTCAATGCCTTCCAGCGCGGCCCCGTTGACGACCGCCTCGGAGTTCGCGTCGGTGTGACGGAACAGCGCCTTGATGTTCTCGACGTTGTTGTTGGAGCTGAGCATTCCATGCAGCGGCCCGCTGGTCCCCTCGACGAATCTGGCGACACTTTGGTCGATGTTGTCCTGCTTGTAGCTGAACATGTTCACGACGGTCTGGGTGGCGGCGTCGACGAAGCGCTGGACCCGGGCGTGGGCGGTGTCGGCCTGACGCTGCTGATAGATCTCGAAACCCACGCTGCCGGCCAGCGTCGCGATCCCGACCAGACTCGCTGCCAGCGCGATCCAGCCGACCCGCCTGCGGTGTGCGGGCCGGCGCGGAGGGGGGCCGATCGGTGTGTTCTGACGCTTGACCGGCTTGGGGGCGGTCTCGACCCGGACTGTGGTGGTGGCCGGTTCACCGCTGTGCGGACCGGCGGCCCGCGAAGCCCGCCGGCGCGGGGGTCGCGTCGACGACTCGTCTTCGGTCACAACTGCCTCGGGTCGCGCATCAGGTCCAACCAGTTCTCCGCGGTCGATACTTTGCCGGGCGCGAAGATACCAGTGCCTCCTGCGGGGTCCTGAAAAGCGCCGGTGGCATCGTCGTATGTGGTGTAGGCCGTGCCGTTGGCCTGCGGAACCGGACCGGGCGGCGGACCCCACGGCTTCTCGGCCGGAGGGTACGGCGCTCCAGGCAGTCCCTCCGGTGGTGGCGGGGCGGGAACGGCTTTGGGGAACGGTATCGCCGGGTTCTGCGGCGGGTATGGGGCAGGCGGAATCCAGGCCTGGCGTCCATCCGTGCCACCGGTGTTGGGTGGTGGCGGCGTCGGGAACGGCTGGTGCGGCGCCGGGCCTGGACCTTCGACCACGCCGGGCGGAAGCGGCCCGGCTATCGGTGTCCCCGGATCCGGGTCGTTGCCCGGCGGTATGAAGGGATACTTGTTGGGCGGCAGGATGTTCAGCCCGTTCGTCACCGGAGTTCCGTAGGGGATCGGCGGTCCGCGCCAAGGGTTAGTACCGATCGGCACATAACCCTTGGGATCACGGCATAGCGCCACCGTCGGTGCCCGCTTGCCGGGGAATTCCTGGCACGGGTAGTTGCGCGCACCGCGGACCGCCGACGGGTCGTTTTGGGCGGTCTTGCAGTACATGTCGGTCGGGATCTCCCGCAACGTCTCATCGGCCGGAGTCCGAATCAGCGGCGGCGGAATGAAGCCGGTGGTGCACGGCGGTGGGTCGACGTTGACCTTGAAGTCAAGCTTGGCGCCCTCGTCCTGAGGTTCGCCGTTGGCCGCGGTGATGATCGCGGCGAACAGCGCCGGCAACACCACTAACAGTTGCTCGATCGACTTGTGATAGATAACCCCGACCCGGCCCAGGTTGGCCAGGTTCGCCGCCAGCATCGGGAACGACGGGCGGATACCGGAGAATGCTGTGTTGGCCTGATCGACCGCGGGTGGAACGACCGTCAGCAGCGTTCGCAACTGCGGATCGGCCTGTCGCACTTCGGAAGTGAACCGCGCCAGCCCGTCGGACAGTGCTCTGATGTCGTTGCCGGAGCGAATTTGGGCCTGCAGAAACGGGCCGACCTGATCGACCAATTGCGACGTCTGCGGGAAGTCCGCATTGGCCTGGTCCACCAGCAGCCGGGACGACTCGAACAGCCTGGCCAATTCGGGTCCGGATCCGTTGAACGCGGTGAAGGTTTCGTGCAGCAATTCGCGCAATCGAGTGTCGGCCACGCTGTTGACCAAGGTCTCCGACTGATGCAGCAGTGTCGCGATGTCGACGCTGATCGCGGTGTTACCGCGGTCGATGCGAGATCCGTTGTGCAGCTTGGTCGTAGCGACATGTTCGGGAGGCACCAGGTCGATGTACTGCTCACCGATGGCCGACACGCTCTTCACCGATGCGATGACGTTCGACGGGACATTGGTGCCACTGTTCAGCCGCATCACCGCGTCGACGCCGTCCGGGGTGAGACCCACCGAGTCGACGCGGCCGACCGCGACACCGCGGTAGGTGACGTTGGCGTTTTTGTAGAGACCACCGCCGGCGACGAAGTTCGCGGTCACCTGGTACGTCCCGAGGCCCATCGCGGCCGGCAACCGTAGGTAGAAGATCGCCATGATGGCGACGGTGATCACCGTGACCACCGCGAAGATGGCCAGTTGGAGGCGAGTCAGTCGATCCAGCATCAGTTGTTCCCTGCTGGTGTGCCCGGCGGAATCTTGAACGGGTCCGCGGCCTGCCCGGATAGGTTGGCCATTTCACCGAGCAGGAAATCGGGCGGGTTCAGGATGTCTTTCATATGCAGCATGTTCGGGTCCAGCGGCCACGACGTGGTGAAGAACGTCTCGCCCAACCGTCGGACCGTGAGGTCGAACGTGGTGAACACGTTCAGGTAGTCGCCGCGTACCGCCTGCTTGATCCCGAAGTTCGGGAACGGGAAGGTCAGCAGCAACTGCATCGACGTCACGAAGTTCTTGCGGTTGTCGGCCAGCGCCTTGACGTTGGAGTAAATGTCTTTGAGGTCTGCGGCGAAATCCACCTTCGTTTGCGAAAGCACATGCGCCGCAACTGTTGCGACTTTCTTGAGAGCGCCGAAAGCCTCGACGATTTTGTCCCGATTCTTGTTGAGCACTCGCAACGCTTCGGGAAGCGTTTCCAGCGTGCGCCCGAGGCTGTCCTTGTTGTTGGCCAGGATCGCGGAGAATCGGTCCAGTCCGTCGATAGCGGCGACGATGTCGTTGACCTGATTGTTCAACCCAGCCGTGAGTTCGGCCAGCCGCGGCACCAAATTGGTGAACTGGCCTTCCCGGCCCGCGACCGCCTGATAGGTCTCGTCGGTAATTTCTTGCAGCGCACCGAGATTGCCCTTGTTGACCACGACACCGAGCGCGGAGAACACTTCCTCGGTAGTCGGGAAGCGACTGGTCCGTGCCTCCTGAATAGCCGATCCGTCGACCAGCCTGCCCACCGGCGGCTGATTGAGTGGCGGCGCCAGCTCGACGTGCTGAGAACCAAGTAGCGAGGTCTGCGCCACCCGGGCAATGGAATTGGCCGGCAAGATCGCATTACGGTCCAGTGTCAGCTTGACCGCGGCGTAAAAACTTCCATCGCGGCGCTGCACTGCGTCAATGCCCGAAACGCTGCCGACCGTGACGTCGTCGATCATCACGGGCGAGTTCTGCGGAAGAGTCGCCACGTCGGGCAGGTCGACGGTGATCGAGTACGAGCCCGAGCCGTGGCCGGCGGTACCGGGCAGGGCGACCGAGTTCAATCCGCCGAACTGGCAGCCCGCCAGCAATGCGCTGCCTGCCGCTAATGCACCGCCGCGCAACCAGATTCGCCTCATCGCCCGGCCCCCTGCTCGGCCGGTAAGGGCAACGGGGGTGCCGGGGCCGCCGGTGCGGGACCCGGCCGTGGGCCAAACGGATTCGGCGCCGGAGCGGGTGCGCCGGGTGCCGGGCCGCCGGTCGATGCCTGCGGGACCATCAGCGCCTGCAGGTCCGCCGGGTTGGGCGGATGCGCGCCGGGCGCCGGTATCCAGTGCAGGTCCGGAATGGGTGTCTGCGACCTGGTCTGGGTTTCCGGGGTGTCGTATTGGATCTGGCCCTTGTACGCCGTGATCATGTTGAGCGGGTGGAACATGATCGGCGGGTAGTTGAACGTGAGCCGGCGCAGCGGCGGCCCCAGCCGCTCGCGGCATATCTCGGCCCGCTTGTAGTATTCCGGGCCAGACAGACCCGCCGCGGTGTCGAACGAACCGCCGCAGATGAACTGCACCGGGTTGGCGAACTCGGGGATCGAGATCAGCCCGTTCAGCGTTCCCTGCGCGGGGTCGTAGATGTTGTAGAAGTTGGAGATACCGGGCCCCGCGACGTGCAGCACCTGCTCGATATCTTCACTCTGATCGCTGAGCACCTGGGTCAGATCGGTGAGCTTGTCGACTGTTCCGATCAGCGTCGAGTTGTTGTCCTGCAGAAAGCCTTTGACGTCGATCAGTGCCTGGTTCAGGGTGCCGAGAGTGTTATCGAGGTGCGTTGAACTCTTGGCGAGCACCTGCGATACCGACGCCACGTGCCCGGCGAACGAAACGATCTGCTCGTTGCTCGCCGAAAGAGCGTCCACCAGCACCTGCAGGTTCTTGACCGTGCCGAAGATGTCGGTGCGCGAATCACCCAGTCGGCCGGCGGCTCGCGACAGTTCGCGCAGCGATGTACGGAAGGAGTCACCGTTGCCGTTGAACGTGTCCGCGGCCTGGTTGATCGCCTTACCCAGCGGACCCTGTAACTGTCCGGCCGCGGGGCTGAGCTGCTTGGCCAGATCAGTCAGCGATTGCTTGACTTCGTCCCATTCGACCGGCACCGCGGTGTGAGCCAGCGGGATGGTCGCGCCGTCCGGCAACGCCGGTCCGCTGGTGTAGGCGGGGGCGAGCTGGATGAAGCGAGCTGCAACCAGGTTGGGCGACATGATGATTGCGCGAGCGTTTGCTGGAACCTTCACGCCACTGTCCACCGACATGGTGATCTTCACGTCTTCTGCACGCGGTTCGATCGACGCGATCTCGCCCACCGGCACGCCGACTATCCGGATCTGGTCACCGGGATACAGCCCGACCGCGGAGGTGAAGTACCCGACGATCTTGTTACCTGTCCGACCCGGCCAAGCCACGAAGATGCCCAGAGCGAGAAAAATGGCGAGCAGCACTGCCAGCGTCAACCGCAACCCGCGGTGACGTTCCCTGAATGCGGAGAACACGGTCATGGCGACTGCGGCCTCAACTTCCACCGCTCTTGGACCATTCCGCGCAGATAGTCAGCGAAGCTGGCCGGCAGCTTGCCGGGCTGGAACACGGTGTCGAACATCATCCCGACGATGGGCGCTGGAACCACGCCGTAAACGTTCACGTTGAACCCGGGCCCGGAGCCGACCACCTCACCGAGCGTTGTTGCGTACGAGGGCAACCGCTTCAACGCCTCGCTGATGTAGTCACGGCGTTCGTTGAGATCGTCAAGCACGGTATTCAGCTTGCTCAACGCCGGGCCGAACTCCTTGCGGTTGTCGGCGACGAAGCCGGAGAGTTGCGCGGAGACATCGTCGATGCCGCCGATCAGTTCCCCAAGCGCGGCGCGGCGCGCATCGAGTGCCGCAAACAATTGGTTCCCGTCGACGATCAGCTTATTGACCTGCCCCGCACGTTCAGCGAGCACGCCGGTCACCGATTTGGCATGCGCCAGCAGCTGATCCAGGGCCTCGTCGCGGGTGTTCAACGTCCGCGACAACGAGGTGATGCCGTCGAGTGCCCCGCGCAACTGCGGCGTGGCATCGTGCAATGCATCGGTGAGCACCTTCAACGACTTCTCGAACTGGGCCTTGTCCAGGTCTCCGGCGTTGTGGCCCAAGTCTTCCAGCGCGGAGCCCAGCGCGTACGGCGTCGTCGTCCGGCTCAGCGGGATGGTGGTCGCGATCCCCGATCCAACCGGGGTCACCGCGACCGCACGCTGCCCGAGGATGGTCTGAGTCCGAATAGCCGCCAGCGAGCCGTTCCCGACATTGACATGAGGGTCGACGGTGAAGTCGACCCTGGCGGTGTCGCCGGCCAGCTTAACTGCTTGTACGGAGCCAACTTTGATGCCGGAGACGTAAACGTCGTTGCCGGGGTTGATCCCGCCGGCGTCGGCGAAATAGGCGGTGTACGGCCGGCCCTGCGGCCAGAACGGCAACTTGGTGTAGCCGAACGCGACCAGGATGACGCACACCACGAGGACCACTCCGAAGATCCCGGTGCGGAGTGGGTCGCGGTCGCGGCGGGGGGTGCTACTTGTTGACAAAAGCGCACCTGCCTTTGCTTGGATCCACCTGGCCACCCATCGGGATGATGATGTCACTTCCGGCCGGGCCGTTGATCTTCAGCGACACCGAGCAGAAGTAGATGTTGAAGTACGCGCCGTAGGCGCCGAGCGCGGACAGCCGGAGGTAGTCCTCACCAAGTTGCTCGATGTCGTTGTTCACCTCGGGCAGGCGATCGTTGAGTTCGCTGGCGAGCGGGCGGGTGTTCTCCAGGATGCCTTGCAGCGGCCGACGTGAATGCTTCAGTAGGTCAGTCAGATCCGACGTCGTGGTCGCCAGCGGTGGTATCGCGCCCGCTATCGCGTCTCGGCCCTGGGACAGCCCGGTGATCAGTTTCTGCAACTGATCGACGGTATCGGAGAACTGCGCCCCCTTGGCGTCGACGGTGGCCAGCACGGCGTTGAGATTGGTGATCACGTCGCCGATCTCCCGGTCGTGCGCACCAAGCGTCGACCCGAACGAGTTCGTGTTGGCCAGCAAGTTGGACAGTGCCCCGCCCTGGCCCTGCAACAGGTCGATCACGTAGCTGCTGACCGTGTTGACCTTGTCGGCATCCAGTCCCTTGAGCACCGGGCGTAGGCCACCCAGCAGCGCGTCGAGGTCCAGCGCCGGCTCGGTGTGATGCTGGTCGATGGTCCCCCCGGGCGGGAGCTTGCGCAATTCCCCAGGGCCCGAAGTGATTTCCAGGAACCGGTCGCCTACCAAATTGTCGTAGCGGATCAGCGCGCGTGTGGACGAGTACAGCGTGTAGCGCTTGTCCACAGTGAACGCCACGTCCACGGTGTTGTTCGGGTTGAGCTTGACTTCCTTCACCGCGCCGACCGGCACACCGGCAATGCGGACCTTCTGGCCACCCTTCAGCCGGGTCGCGTCAATGAAGTTGGCGTGGTAGGCGTTTGACGGTCCGAAGCGGAATTCCCCGAACGTCACCACCAGGCCGAATGCCACCAACAGCATGGTGACGGTGAAGATGCCGACTTTCACCAAGACCGAGCGCTGCGACTCGTGGCCGTCCATCAGAAGTCGTCCCGCTCTGCGAACGCGCCGTGGAACAACCACTGCAGCGTTGACGGGGCGTCCACCTGCACTTCGGTGAACGGCTCATAGGGGATATTCGCGTTGTCGGTCACCAGGAATGGAGCGCGGTACCAGGAGCCGCCCGTTTGCTTGGTCGGCAGGTCGGGTAGTCCGCGGCAATTCGGACCACCGGAGGCGTTGACCCTCGGCAAGCTCTCCGGGTAGGTGTACGTCGGCGCACCCAGCACGAAACTGGACGAGGTAAACAGGCCCGCCTTTCGCACACCGAGGATGGGTGCGAATTCCTGGATGCCGCGGTTGATGGCGCCGAAGAGGCAGCCGAATTCCGGTGAATAGTCGGAGGTGACCTTCAGCGGGGCGCGCAGCCGCTTGATCGCATCGATCAGATTCTGCTCGGCCGGCGCCAGTGTGTCATATGCGTTGTTGGACAAGCCGATTGCCGACAACAGGGCGGAATTCAGATTGCTCTGCTCATCCACTACCGTCCTGGCGATCGTCGGTGTGTTGTTGAAAACGGTGACGAGATCGGGCGCAGCATCGGCGTAGATGTTGGCCACCGCAGCCGTCTTGCGAAAGTCCTGCTGGAGGGTCGGCAGCTTCGGATTGAGTTGCTGCGTCAAGGTATTCAGCCCGGACAGCACTCCGCCGAGGTCTTTGCCGTGTCCCCGCAGACCTTCGGCAAGCGCGCTCAGCGTGCCGTTCAACTCGACTGGGTCGATCTTCTGCAGCAGGCCGATCAGCGACTGGAACAGCGTATTGACCTCGAGCGAAACCGCCGATACCGCGAGATGCGCCCCGGGGCGCAGCGGAGCGGGCGACGGTGACGTCGGTGGAATGAACTCCACTGACTTCGCGCCAAAGACCGTGCTGCTGGCGATGTGGACCGCGGCGTTCGAGGGGATGAAGTGCAACTCACCGCCGTCGATGGCCAGCCGCAGCTGAGCGTGTTCGCCCGCGTAGCTGACGTCGTCGACCTTGCCGATCTGGACGCCGCGATACTTCACCTTGTTGCCGCGGTCCATCTCCAACCCGGCCCGCGGCGCGGTCAGAGTGACGGTATCGGTGGTGGAAAAGGCTGCGGTGTAGGAGAGGTAAGTAAGCACCACAAACGCCAATAACAGAGAGGCCAGCAGCGCCGCTGCCAGCCTGACGTGAGTGCGTTGTGCACCGGTGCTTGCCACTGCCCCCCTTACCCGGAGAGGTTGAAGTTACCGGACGCGCCGTAGACGGCCAGCGAGATGAACAAAGTAATGACGACGACCACAATCAGCGACGTGCGCACCGCTTGACCGACCGCCAGACCGACACCCACCGGACCGCCAGACGCGTTGTAGCCGTAGTACGTATGGATCAGCATCACCGCGATCGACATCACGATGGCTTGCAGGAACGACCACAGCAGATCGGTGGGAATAAGGAAGGTGTTGAAGTAGTGGTCATACAGACCGGCCGACTGCCCGTTGATGAACACCGTGGTGAACCGCGCGGCGAAGAACGAGGCCAAGACCGCGAGCGAGTACAGCGGGACGATCGCGATCAAACCCGCGATCAGCCGGGTCGACACCAGGTAGGACACCGAGTGCACAGCCATCGACTCGATGGCGTCGATCTCCTCGGCGACCCGCATCGCGCCCAGCTGGGCCGTGGTGCCCGCGCCGATGGTGGCCGCCAGCGCGATCCCGGCAACCACCGGAGCGACGATGCGCACATTGAGAAACGCCGACAGGAATCCGGTCAGCGCCTCAATACCGATGTTGCCCAACGACTCATAGCCCTGTACTGCGATCACACCGCCTGACGCCAGCGTCAAAAACGCTGCGACGCCGACTGTTCCGCCGATGAGCACCAATGCACCTGTGCCCATAGTCATTTCGGCGATCAGCCGGATGGTCTCTTTGCGGTAGCGGGTGAGCGCGTTAGGGATGTAGCGCATCGACTCGCCGTAGAACAGCGCCTGCTCGCCGAAGGTGTCCATCGGGCCGGCGAACCGGTGGAAGAAGCGGCGGAGACGTACGGTGGCGTCGTAACTCATCGGCGCGTCACCGGGCCAGCACCCGAACGCCGATCGCGGTCATGATGACGTTGATCACGAACAGGCAGATGAACGCGTACACCACGGTCTCGTTGACGGCGGTTCCGACACCTTTCGGTCCGCCCTTGACCGTCAGCCCCCGGTAGCAGCCAACCAGGCCGGCAACGATGCCGAACAGCAAAGCCTTGAACTCGGAGAGGATCACCTCGCCGAGGTGGGTCAGCACGGTCAACCCGTTGACGAAGGCGCCCGGGTTGACGCCCTGTAACAACACCGAGAAGACGTAGCCACCGGCGATGCCGATCGCCGAGACCAGCCCGTTGAGGAGCAGCGCGACGAAAGTCGACGCCAGCACCCTGGGGACCACAAGTCGCTGAATCGGGTCGATGCCCAGCACTCGCAGGGCGTCGATTTCCTCGCGGATCGTGCGCGCACCCAGGTCGGCGCAGATCGCGGTGGCGCCCGCGCCGGCCACCACCAGCACGGTGACGACGGGCCCCAGTTGGGTGATGGTTCCGAACGCGGTGCCCGCACCGGACAGGTCGGCGGCGCCGATCTCACGAAGAAGGATGTTGAGCGTGAAAGCCACCAGAACGGTGAACGGGATCGCCACCAACAACGTTGGGACAAGGGAAACCCGGGCGATCATCCAGGTCTGGTCGAGGAACTCACGGAATTGAAAGGGGCGCTGAAATGTCTTGCGGAACGTATCCAGCGCCATCTCGACGAAACCGCCCACGGCCCGAGCCGGGACCGCGAGCTGTTCGATCAACCTGGTTCCCCTTCTCGCGCGGGTATCTCCACGTTCGCCAGCGATGCCTCTGTGTCCCCGATGCGCGCCGCCTGGCTTGTTTCTGAGCCGACGACGGTCCGCGTGAGCCGGCCAATCGTAACTAGAACAAGTTCGGAGTGTCAAAGAACGACAGCATTAGACAAAAGTTAGTAATTAAGCAGGTCAGGGCCTTTGTGACCTATTTCATTCTGCAACGTGTTCTAGTTGGAAACTGCAGGTCTCTGACCCGCTGAATCACGCCATCAAGCTGGTGGCCGCGAAGTTGCGTTCCGGGTCGCGGCCGGCAAAGTAATGCTCTAGCTCGTCGCTGAGCTTGCCAGGCTCCCACGCCTGCGCGTCGGTGGCGAACCGGTGCTCGACGCTCGGCGCCGAAACCAACGTCACCTGGGGGCCGTACACGATGAAGACCTGGCCGTTGACATCCTTGGCCGCGGGCGACGCCAGGAAGCGGACCAGGGTGACCACATGCTCGGGTGATAGTGGGTCGATCTGGCCGTCGCCGACCTCGGGCGCATCGCCGAAGACGTCGGCGGTCATCGCGGTCCTGGCCCGTGGGCAGATCGCGTTGGCGCACACCCCGTAACGGCCCAGCGCCCGGGCAGCGGTCAAAGTGAGCGCGGAGATGCCCGCCTTCGCGGCGCCGTAGTTCGCCTGGCCGACCGGACCCACCAGCCCAGCCTCCGACGAGGTGTTGACCAGACGGCCGTAGACCGACCCGTCGGCATCCTTCGCCTTTTGGCGCCAGTAGGTTGCGGCGTTGCGGGTCAACAGGAAATGACCCCGTAGATGCACGGCGATCACCGCGTCCCACTCTTCATCGGACATGTTGAACAGCATCCGGTCACGGGTGATCCCGGCATTGTTGACCACGATGCTCAGGCCGCCCAGGCCGTCTGCGGTACTGACCAACTCGTCGGCTGTTTCGCGTTGGCTGATATCGCCGGTGACCGCGATCGCTTTGGCGCCGGCGGTGGTGATCTCGTCGATCACATCGGAGGCATCCAGCGCGGCGGCGATGTCGTTGACCACGACGGTCGCACCTGCGTGGGCCAGGCCAATAGCCTCTGCGCGTCCCAGGCCCGCAGCCGCGCCGGTCACCACCGCGACCTTTCCGGATAGATCGGCCACGTTCGTGCTGCTAGTCAATTTATGAATACCTCTAGTCTTCGCGTACCAAGGCTGCTCGCGGGCATTCATGGATCGCCTGCTCGGCCGCCGCCTCCTGATCGGCCGGAACCGGGTCGGTCTTCACCACCGCGTAATCCTCGTCATCGAGGTCGAAGATATCCGGCGCGATTCCCAAGCACACGGCGTTGCCTTCACACCGGTCGTGGTCGACTATCACCCGCACGACGATCCTCCTTGAAACGTGGCTTCAATCGGTATGCCCACAATACGACCAGTCCCGATCGCGTCCAGGGAAACGGTCGCTGGACCCTCAGACTAGAACGTGTTACAACCAGGGTGGCGAATGGGTGGCCGCCGATGCAGGCTGCCGCAGAACTCACCGACGACTGGAGGCGGCCGGAATGCGCATCAGTTACACCCCGGAGCAGGAGGAACTGCGCCGCGAACTGCGGTCGTACTTCACCAAGCTGATCACGCCGGAGCGCCGTGAGGCGCTGAGCTCGACTTCGGGAGAGGTCGGCGAAGGCAACGTCTACCGCGAGACCGTCGCGCAGATGGGCAAAGACGGGTGGCTCACCCTGAACTGGCCCAAGGAGTACGGCGGCCAGGACCGGTCCCCGATGGACTCGCTGATCTTCACCGACGAGGCCGCGATCGCCGGCGCACCCGTGCCATTCCTGACCATCAACAGCGTCGCGCCGACGATCATGTCGTTCGGCACCGAGGAACAGAAGAAGTTCTACCTGCCCAAGATCGCGGCCGGCGACCTGCATTTCTCGATCGGCTACTCCGAGCCCGGCGCCGGCACCGACTTGGCGAACCTGCGGACCACCGCGGTGCGCGACGGTGACGACTACGTGGTCAACGGTCAGAAGATGTGGACCAGCCTGATCGCCTACGCCGACTACGTCTGGCTGGCGGTCCGCACCAACACCGAAGCCAAGAAGCACCGGGGCATCTCGATGCTGATCGTGCCGACCAGCTCCGAAGGTTTCTCCTGGACACCGGTGCACACCATGTCCGGCGTGGACACCAGCGCCACCTATTACCAAGACGTTCGCGTCCCGGTGGCCAATCGGGTCGGCGAGGAGAACGCTGGCTGGAAGCTGGTGACCAACCAGCTCAACCACGAGCGTGTCGCGCTGGTGTCGCCGATGCCGATCATCATGGCGCTCAACCAGGTACGCGAATGGGCGCAGAACACCAAGGACGCTGCCGGCGCGCGGCTGATCGACTCGGAGTGGGTGCAGCTCAACCTGGCCCGGGTGCACGCCAAGGTCGAGGTCCTCAAATTGATCAACTGGGAGCTCGCCTCGGCTGAATCGGCCACGCCGTCACCGGCGGACGCTTCGGCGGCCAAGGTGTTCGGCACCGAACTTGCCACCGAGGCCTACCGGCTGCTGATGGAAGTACTGGGCACCGCAGCGACCCTTCGACAGGATTCGCCCGGCGCACTGCTGCGCGGCCGTGTCGAGCGGATGCACCGCGCCTGCTTGATCCTGACGTTCGGCGGCGGCACCAACGAGGTGCAGCGCGACATCATCGGCATGGTGGCGCTCGGCCTTCCCCGAGCCAACCGCTAACGAATTCTGGAGAACCCATGGACTTCTCAACGACCGAAGCGGCGCAGGATCTCGGCGGTCTGGTCACCACGATCGTCGACGCGGTGTGCACGCCCGAACATCAGCGCAAGCTTGACGGTCTCGACCAACGGTTCGATCGCGAGCTGTGGAGCAAGCTTGTCGACGCCGACATCCTGTCCACCGCTGCCCCAGAATCCTTGGGCGGAGGCGGGTTCGGCGTGCTCGAGGAGGTCGCCGTACTGGTAGGCCTCGGCCACCAGCTGGCCGCCGTTCCCTACCTGGACTCGGTGGTACTGGCCGCCGGGGCGCTGGCCCGATTCGGCTCCGCCGAGCTTCAGCAGGACTGGGGCGCTCCCGCGGTGAGCGGCGAGAAGATTCTCGCCGTCGCGCTGGACGGCGAAATGGGTGACGGCCCAGTGCAGGCTACCTCAGCCGGCAACGGCTACCGGCTGACCGGAACCCGCACCCAGGTCGCGTACGGACCGGTCGCCGACGGCTTCCTGGTACCGGCCGAAACCGATTCCGGCACTTCCGTTTTCCTGGTGTCTACCAGCGACCCTGGCGTCGCGGTGACAGCGTTGGACACCACCGGCCTGGGCAGCATCGGGCATCTCCGACTGGACGGCGTCGAGGTTGATAATGGCCGCGTGGTCGGCGGCGATGACGTCGTTAGTTGGATCAAGACGTTGGACATATTGGGCCGCACCGCATTTCAGCTCGGAGTGCTGGAGTGCGGACTTCAGATGACTGCCGAATACGCACAGGAACGCGAGCAGTTCGACCGTCCGATCGGCAGCTTCCAGGCGGTCGGACAACGGCTGGCGGACGGCTACATCGACGTCAAGGGTCTGCGGCTGACCCTGACCCAGGCGGCGTGGCGACTCAGCGAGGATCTGCCCGCCGACACCGAGGTCGCCACCGCGGCGTTCTGGGCGGCCGACGCGGGGCATCGAGTGGCGCACAGCATCGTTCACATCCACGGTGGTGTCGGCATCGACACCGACCACCCGGTGCACCGCTACTTTTTGGCCGCCAAGCAGACCGAGTTCGCGCTGGGCGGCGCCACCGGTCAACTGCTGAAGATCGGCCGCGAACTGGCGGACACCCCCGCCTAGCTGTGGACGCACTTCCGACCGTCACCGATCTGCTGGCCCCGCTGGTTGATATCGACGATCGGGGCGTCTACTTCGAGGATTCGTTCGTCAGTTGGCGTGACCACCTCCGGCAGGGCGCCGCGGTTGCTGCGGCACTGCGCGCGCGGCTCGACCCGAGCCGGCCCCCGCACGTCGGGGTGCTGTTGGAGAACACCCCGTTCTTCTCTTCGGTACTGGTCGCCGCCGGGATGACAGGAATTGTCCCGGTGGGTCTCAACCCGGTGCGCCGGGGCGCGGCGCTGCATCGCGACATCGACCATGCCGACTGCCAACTGGTACTCGCCGACACCAATTCGGCTGGCACGCTGGCTGATATCGACCACGTCAACGTCGACTCGAGCGCCTGGGCCGACGAGGTCGCCGCACACCGCGACGCCGAGATTCGATTCCAGTCGGCGACGCCGGACGACCTGTTCATGCTGATATACACCTCGGGAACCAGCGGTAATCCCAAGGCGGTCATGTGCAGCCACGGTAAGGTCGCGATCGCGGGCGCGACGATGACCGACCGCTTCAGCCTCGGCCCGAGCGATGTCTGCTACGCCTCGATGCCGTTGTTCCATTCCAACGCGGTTCTGGTCGGGTGGGCGGTGGCGTTGGCCTGCCGGGGCTCAATGGTGTTACGCCGCAAGTTCTCCGCGTCGGGCTTTTTACCCGACGTCCGCCGCTACGGCGCGACCTACGCGAACTACGTGGGAAAGCCGTTGTCGTATGTGCTCGCCACACCCGAGAGCCCGGACGACGCCGACAACACGTTGCGGGCGGTCTACGGCAACGAGGGCGCACCCGCCGACATCGACCGTTTCGGCGTCAGGTTCGGCTGCCGGGTGGTCGACGGGTTCGGGTCGACGGAGGGTGGCATCGCGATCGGGCGCACACCAGACACCCCGCCCGGTGCTCTGGGACCACTGCCCGACGGGATCGAGATCATCGACGTGGATTCCGGCCAGCCCTGCCCGGTCGGCGTGGTCGGTGAGCTGGTAAACGTAGGCGGCCCAGGGCGTTTCGAAGGCTACTACAACGACCCGGAGGCCAACGCGCAGCGAATGGCCGGTGGCATATACCACAGTGGCGACCTCGGCTATCGTGACGAAGCCGGTTACGCGTACTTCGCCGGTCGGCTCGGCGACTGGCTACGTGTGGACGGCGAAAATCTCGGCACCGCCCCGATCGAGCGGGTGCTGGCCCGCCATCCGGACGTGGCGGAGGTGGCGGTGTACGCGGTGCCGGACCCGGCTGTCGGCGATCAGGTGATGGCCGCGCTGGTGTTGACGCCAGGTGCCGAATTCGACGCGGACAAGTTCCGCGTGTTCCTCGCCGAACAGACCGATCTCGGGCCCAAGCAATGGCCGTCGTACGTCCGGATCAGCACGAGCCTGCCGCGGACCGCGACCTTCAAGGTACTCAAACGGCAGTTGTCAGCCGAAGGCTTGGACTGCGCCGAACCTGTGTCACCGATTCGCCGATAGCGGAAACGTTATAGTGTCCGCGTCAACGTCGTTTCGGCGCTGCGAGTTCCCGTAGCGAAGACAAAAACAACTCATCCATCCGCGGACTCAACTCGGCGAGCGACCCGGCGCCGGCATAGCCGGCGGAGCCGAAGACACGTTCGAGCGCGTCGGTAGCAGTAGCGGTTCCGATGGAGAGGCAAAGGCAGGCAACGCCATCCGCGCGGAGCTCGTCAAGGGCCTTGTTGGCGTCTGCCTCCGCGTAGCGGCCTTCGTACCCATCGTCGTAGGGGAATCCATCCGACAGGACGACCAGCAGCCGATTGGGTGTGCCGGCCTCGGCCTTGAGAATTTCACCCGCACCACGGATACCAGCCCCGAGGCGCGTGTAACCCCACGGTTGGAGTTGATTGAGTCGGGCCCGCGCGACGGCCCCGAAACTTTGGTCGAACGTCTTGATTACCGGCAGATGCACAGCGTGGCGACCCTGCGATCGAAACGCGTAGACGGCGACGCGGTCACCAAGCTCTTCGAGTGTGACGGCCAGAGTGGCGGCTGCTCGTCGCTGGTGGTCGTGCACCGCCAGGCCGTCCGAATCGGCATCGACGGCGGACCCGGAAGCATCGATCAGGATGAGCACGCCGAGATTGCGGGCAAATTTGCGGCGCTCCAGGTAGACGTGTTCGGGTGAGGAGAAGCCGGATTCCAGATCGACGAATAGGTCGATCAGCGCCTCGAGGTCGAGGTCGTCCCCGTCGGCACGGCCGCGCAGGACCTTCGGGCCGAGCCCGACGCGAGCCAGGCGGCGGCGCAACACGTCGTCGTGCGCCACACCGGCGTCGGAGACGTTGGCGGCAATGGTGAGTGGAAAGTCGATGACCCGACACCAGTCATGCTTGTACCGATTGTTGAAAACGTCCCACTCCGGATACAGGGCGCCACCCACGCCCACCGCAGCACCGGGCCTGTCGTCATCGTTGAATTGGATCCGGGTGGGCATGGGACGGGCATTCGGTCCGATTTCTTGCACACCCCGGGTTGAGCGAACTGTCATCTCGGCGCCCGCAGCACCCTCTCCGGGCGAACGCGAACCTCCGAACATCTTGCGGAAGTAGTCCGACATCGACTGATTGTTGAAGAGCGGATTTTCAAACAGTTTGAGGATCTTGCTCTCCCCTGACTTCCCGCCGTCATCGTCTTCGTCGTCGCCCTCCGATTGCGGCATGTCGATGGGGTCGAACTGCAATTGGAGATCTTTGTTCGCGGCCTGCCCGCCCGGTCCAGCCGGCGCCGCCATCAACCGGGAGGGCTTGATGACGCCGAACCACTCCGGTGGGTCGGCAACCTTGGTCCGGCTCTTGGCCACCTCGAGTGACTCATCAGCGGTCGCGGTGTTGATTGGTCCGTCCGGGAGGAGCGCGGCATCGAGTGGAATCTGGCGGGCTAGTTCGGCGAGAACCCGCTGACCTTCGAGTGCCAGGTAGCGGCGCGACAAGGTGGAACGTGCCCGCAGGCCCTTCACCAATCGCGGATCAAGGCTGCCCGCGCCGAGAAGGGCTGCCTGAACCACCATCTCGCGGCGCTGCTCCGCGACGGTAGCGCCGGCCGAGACAAAGATGAACTGGCCGTCGGTGTGTGCGGGCTGGCCGGCGGGCGACTCGGTGACTTCGACGGACCTGCCGGCGATGTAGTTGGCGAGGAACCGGAACCGGTCAGGCTTGTTGGGATCAGAAGCGTCGGTCACTTCTGGGGCAGGACGGTATTGACAAGTTCATCGAGGGCTCGGATGACATCGTCATCGTCGGAGAGCACCTGGACGACGGCCGCGTGGACTGCACTGCGCAGGTTCAGACCTTCAGCCGCGAGGCCGCCGGCGAGAATCAACATGCGAGTGGAGGACACTTCGCGCAACGGCGAGCCATCGAGATTTCGGATGGCGTACGCGAGCTTGACCAACGAACGTGCGGTCTCGGTGTCGATCCCGGCTTCGTAGGCGACCACCTCGGTCTCTACCTCGGGGGATGGGTAGCCGAACTCGATGGCGACGAAGCGCTGACGGGTCGACTCCTTGAGATTCTTCAGGACGCTCTGGTAACCGGGATTGTAGGAAATCACCAGTTGGAAACCGGGCGCCGCCGGCAACGTCGTGCCGAGGCGATCGACCGGAAGCTCACGGCGGTGATCGGCGAGCGGATGGATGACCACCGTGGTGTCCTGGCGCGCCTCCACCACCTCATCCAAATAAAAGATGGCACCTTCGCGTACCGCGCGAGTCAACGGCCCGTCCACCCAGACCGTTTCTCCGCCTTTGAGCAGGAATCTGCCCACCAGGTCCGCGGACGTCATATCCTCATGGCCCGCAACGGTAATCAGATCGCGACCCAGCTCATGGGCCATGACCTCAACGAAGCGCGTCTTCCCGCATCCGGTGGGACCCTTCAACAGAACCGGTAGACCGCGTCGGGCCGCGGCGCGGAAGACCGCCACTTCGTCGCCGACCGCCCGGTAAAACGGTGCGTTCGAGGTGGATTGGCTTGCGGTCGGCTGACTGTTGGTGAGCAGCTCACTTCCCCTGTTCGAAAGGGATGGTCTTCGGGAACTCGGCACCGTCCGGGAGGACGAGCTGACCATCTCGATTGATGTGACCCGAGCGTCTGGTTGGTACCGGCAGCACGGGATTTGGACAGGGGACGTCGCTCCCGGCGCCGCAGGTGCCCCCATTGAAGTAGGAGCGCTTCTGGTGGTCTTCGGGCCATGGGTCAGAGTGCATGCCGATCCATTGCGCCGGAACGTTATAGAAAATGAAGAAGCAAGCGCTGACCCCCGCGAAGATCGCCAGAAAGCGAATGACCTGCTGCTTGGCGACCCCGCCGCGGACCCGGTCCAGTCCGCGCTCGACGACAGTGCGGCCACGATCGTCGGTGAAGAAGCGCAGGCAGCACAGAGCTGCCTGGACGCCGCCCCACATCAGTCCTTCGTAGACGGGCCATTGGTAATAGGTGCCGGCATTGATCGACACCGACCGGATGGCGCCGGGATAGGTGTAGAAACCGATCGGCAGCATGACCAAGCCCTCCATGACGAAGTCGAAGAGGATTGCGAGCGCGTAGGTGACGGCGATCAACCGAAGATTGCTGATGTTCGACCATCGCGCCTTGATTTTGCGCATCACAACGCATCCGACGATGGTGATCGCGAGAACTCCGTACGCGTATCCCGGTGCATTCGTCAGGAGGGGTTCTGGTACCTGATGGCCCGGTGCGTCAGGCGACACCCAACCCGGAACGTAGGGCGACCAGGAGCCCCGGTTGAACAGCCAACTGTTATACGTACACCAAGTGTTGAGATAGTTCAGGAACGGATCCTGAAAGAACATCAGGCCCATCGACCCTAAAAGCATGCCGTCCAGCGTGATTCGCCGCTCACGCCGCCAAGGCTTGATGATGAACCACCACAGGGCGAACGGAAGCGCAACCCAGAGAACGATCGCGTTCGCCATGAGTGGCACTTTCATGAACATCGGCGGATCGCTCGGGCCGGAGGGCACGCGCTCGAAGTAGGGCCCGGTGAGCCAGCGGATCCACACATATAGCTCAAGCGCGAGGAGTGCGCCGCCGACGACGGCCCAAATTTGTACGGGCTTCGCCTCAGACTCAGCATGGGCACCCAGTCCGGCCGCGCCGCCGAGCGGCTCAGTGATGGTGGGCGCATTCTTCTTGCTCGACAAGTCGCTCATCACGCTGTCTTCCTCTGAAGAAGTGTCATGCAGTGCCCGGGCATCCCCTCGAGGATGAGCTCGACATTTCAATGACCTCGATCGAAGGGAACGATTGTCGGAAGCTGGACACCTTTTGGAAGCACGAGCCGGCCATCGCTGTTGATGTAGCCAGATTTTTTGCTGGGTATCGGCAGAGCAGGATCAGGACAAAGTCGGTCCGTCCCTTCACCGCAGACGCCCATCAGGAAGTAAGACCGCTTCAGGAGGTCCTGAGGCCATGGGTCCTGGTGCATGGCGAACCACTGCGCGGGAATGTTGTAGAAGACGAAGAAGAACATGCTGCACGCTCCGAAGACCGCCAGAAATCGGGTGAATTGCTGCTTGGCAAAGCCGCCCTGGACTCGTTCGAGACCGCGTTCAACGAATGTCCGACCACGATCGTCGGTGAAATAGCGCAGGGCGCACAGACCCGCCTGCACGCCACCCCACATGAGGCCTTCGTAGACTGGCCACTGGTAGTAGGTGCCGGGATTAATCGACAGAGATCTGATCGCACCGGGGTAGGTGAAAAGCCCCATCGGCATCAAGAACAAGCCCTCGATGATCAGATCGAAGACAAATGTCCACAGGATCAGAACACCGATCAATCCAATGTTGTTGATGTTCGGCCAGCGCGACTTGGCGCGGCGCATGACCCAGCATCCGAGCATCGTGCACAGCAGGACTCCGTACGAGTAACCCGGCGCATTCATCAAGAGCGGCTCGGCCATCATGCGGCCCGGCTCCCCAAACGACATCCAACCCGGGATGTTCTGCACCCAAGAGCCCCGGTTGAACATCCAGGTGTTGTACGTACTCCAGGTATTGATGTAGTTCAGCAGCGGATCCTGAAAAAAGATCAGGCCGCAGGCCACCAGGAGCATGCCATCAAGCGTGATCCGCCGCTCCCGCCGCCATGGCCTGATGATGAAGTACCAAATGCCGAGCGGTAAGCCCGCGACGATGACGGCTGTCCACGTCGTGAGGATCACCTTCATAAACATCGGCGGATCGCTTGGCCCGGTGGGCACCCGCACGAAATTTGGTCCGGCGATCCAACTGATCCAGACGTACAGCTGAAACGCCAGAATCGCGCCGCCGGCGATGGCCCAGATCCGCACGGGCTTGGCCTTCGACTGGGCCTGAGCGCCGAGCGAGGCCGTTTCGCCGAGCGACTCGGCGACGTGGGGCGCACGCTTCCTGTTCGACAGTTCAGTCACGACGCTGTCTCCTTCTGGATCGTCGTTGTGCTGCGTCCGTGAAGTCGACCGCACCTAGGACGCGGGTAGGCCATGACCTCGACGTCGGAGAAACTTTGCGTCGATGCGCGGTCACCTGAGGTAGCCCACCCGCCGTTAATATACCAACTAGTATCTGAGCAACCAATAGGAATCTCAGATTCTGTGACACAATTGCGGGCATGGTCGAGCGTTGGACGCGAGAGCGACGCGTCGAGCACACCCGTTCGCTTCTCCTTGACGCAGCGGAGGAGGTGTTCGCCGAAAAAGGCTTCATGGCAGCTTCCCTCGACGACATCGCACACACGGCGGGCTACACCAAAGGCGCCATCTACAAGCACTTCACGACGAAAGAAGACCTCTTCCTGGCAGTCAGCGATCGGTACTGGCGTCGCTATTTCGACAACTTCGCCGAGGTGATGTCAACCGCGACCCAGATCGGGGCGCGCGAGCTCGATGAGATCGCCGAGCGGTGGCGACAGTTGGGCCGCGACCGGGGTGCCGAGCACGCGGCGCTGGGACACGAGTTCACCCTTTACCTGCTTCGCAACCCCGACGCGAGAAAACGGGTGGCGACCAAGAGATCAGAAGTCGTCGAGGCACTGGGGAAGTTCATCGTCGAGGGCATCGATCGGCTCGGCGGAGCCTTGCTGATACCTCCGTTGACATTCGCACAGGTGCTCGTCGCCACCACTGACTCCGTCATGCTGGGCAGCCAACTCGATGACGTCGATCTCTACCGGCCGACCCTGGAGATGTATATGTCGGTCATCAAACTGCCCTGACTTAGCAGATGAGATTACGCTTTAGGCACCGTGAAGCGCTACTTGACAACAGCTTTCAAGCCTTGTCGAGCAGCCTTTCCGCGACGGTTGGTATCGCGATCACTTCTGTCACCGGCAGGCCGATCGCCTTCGGCACCTGGTTATCCGGCGCCGCGTGGTCGACGAGCAAGGTACCGCTGGCGATCGCGGCGTTGCGTGCAGGTGTGGGCAGCCACGATCTTGTCGCACTGACGATTGCCCAATCGGACAACCTGGCCGCCGAAAAATTATGGTCTCAACTAGGCAATACCGTTGACGCGGCGCAGCAGGTGCAAGCCGTCATCCGCGAAGCAGGTGATGCAGCCACCATGGTCGAATCACGGCGACTCCGCGCAGGTTACACGGCGTTCGGGCAGACACGATGGTCGCTGGCCGACCAAGCCCGGTTCGCCGCCGGGCTGGCACATTTGCCCGATGCCTCGCCTGTCGTCGATCTGCTGGGATCCCTTTGCGTCGAGCATCGCTGGGGGCTGGCCGCCAAAGGCTTTGCCGCGAAGGGTGGTTGGGGTCCGGGCTTGGGCGACGACTATTTGGTCCGCCAATTCGGGATCGTCTCGACGGCATGGGGCACCGTAGGCATTGCGCTTGCGGCCGAAGTGCGTGAAGGCGAGTACGAAGCTGGGGTCGATGTCGTCAACAGCCTCACCGACTGGCTTGTCGGCCGCCTTCCCGCATTAACCGAGCAGTGAGGGCACAACCGCGTCGATCAGGTGCGGGCCGGGCTCGTCGAACGCCGCGCGCAGCGCATCGGCGAATTCCTCGGCGGTCTTGGCCCGCCGTGCCGGCACCCCAAGGCCTTCCGCGATCTTGGCGAAATCCATTGTCGGGCGCGATAGGTCGAGGAGATCAAGTGCCTTGGGCCCGGGAGTCGAGCCCGCTCCTACTCGCTGGAGTTCGAGCCGCAGGATGTCATAGGCGCCGTTGTTGTAGATGACAGTCGTGACGTCGAGGTTTTCCCGCGCCTGAGTCCACAGGCCCGAAATCGTGTACATCGCGGAGCCGTCGGATTCCAGGCAGAGCACCGGCCGATCGGGTGCGGCGACCGCGGCCCCGACGGCCGCTGGGATTCCATAGCCGATCGCTCCACCGGTCAACGTCAGCCAATCATGCGCGGGCCCTCCGGCGGTCGCTGCGGTCAGCGGAACGCTGGAGGTGTTGGATTCGTCGACGACGATTACGTTTTCCGGCATCAACGCGCCGACCACGTCCGCCACCGACACGGCGGTCAGCGCGCCGGTCGGCAGTTGCGGGCGGGACAGCTCTGCAACGGTAGGTGTAGTGCCGGGTGCCACCTCGTCAGCCAGTGCCGCCAAAGCGGCTGCGGCGCAGGTGGGTCCGGCCAGCACATGAACACTGCAACCCTCCGGCACCAGATCGCTCGGCTTGTCGGGGTAGGCGAAGAACGACACCGGTGACGGCGCCCCGGCCAAAATGAGATGTCGGGTGCCTTCGAGCTGAGCCACCACGGCCTCGGCGAAATACGGGATCCGGTCGACCGCCGGGACTCCGGCGCCACGTTCCAGCCGGGTCGGGAATGTCTCGCAGTACCAACGGGTCCCGGTAGCCCCGGCGATCCGGGCGCCCGCGGCCAATCCTGCGCCGCGGGTGGCGTCGCCGCCGATCAGGAGCACCGTGGATTCGCCGGACCGCAACACCGCCGCGGCTGATTCGACCGCATCCGAGTCGACGGCCGACGGCTCAGCCTGCCGCGGCGACCGCTCACCGATTTCGGCACCGTCCGTCCACGAGGTGTCGGCAGGCAGAATCAGTGTTGAAATCTTCTGATCGGCAATACTTTTCGCGATCGCCGTTGCCGCATCGGCTGCGACGTCGGCAGTGTCCTCCGTGCGATGCACCCAGCCCGAGACGTTGCCGGCGAGCGCGTCGATGTCGGATTCCAGTGGGGCGTCGTACTTCTTGTGATAGGTGGCATGATCGCCGACGACGACCACCATCGGGACGCGGGCCCGCCGGGCATTGTGCAGGTTTGCCAGGCCGTTGCCCAGGCCGGGGCCCAGATGTAGCAGCACCGCGGCCGGCCGCCCGGCGATGCGCGCGTACCCGTCGGCCGCACCGGTGGCGATGCCCTCGAAGAGAGTCAGCACGCCACGCATCTCGGGAACGGTGTCCAAGGCAGCGACGAAATGCATCTCGGAGGTACCGGGATTGGCGAAACACACGTCGACACCGCCGTCGACCAACGTATTGATCAGAGCCTGCGCGCCGTTCACGAACGCAGCCTAGCCCGCGTGGCTAGAGAGCCAACGCCGCCTTCGCACATATCTCCGTGCGTCGTGCGTGCCCGCCACCGAACAACACCACATGCGCGAGCAGCGCAAAAAGCTGATGCAGCCCGATCCGGGTGCGCCAACCCGGACGCAGCGGGTGCACTTGCTGGTAGCCGTCGACGATGGCGTCGTAGTGCGGGCAGCCGAACAGCGCCAGCAGCGCCAGGTCATTCTCGCGGTGGCCGCCGTGTGCAGCCGGATCGATGAGCACCACCCCGTCGGGCGTCCACATCACGTTGCCGGCCCACAGATCACCGTGCAGCCTGGCCGGTGTGTCGTCGTCATCGAAGTCGCCGGCTCGGCAGCGCGCCGCAACCGCGTCCACCGCCGCATGAGTCGACGCGTTCAGACGCGGCGCCGCCAGTTCAGCCAGCGGACCCAATCGCTCGTCGGCGTAGAACTCACCCCAACGCAGATGCGGGCGCAGCGACATCGGCAACGGCTGTGTCAGCGGCCCGAAGAAGCCGGGCCCGTCCCATCCGTCGGGACCGGCGCCGAAGCCCGCGGCCCCCGCGTCATGCGTGGCGGCCAACCGGGCGCCGAACTCGAAAGCCGCTTCCGGACTGGGAGTCACCGGCTCCAGCCGCCGCAAGGTCAGGCTCGTCGCATCCACCGAAACAACAGCTACACACGGCACACCGCCGTCGGCCTGTGAAAGCCATTGCAGCCCAGCGGCTTCACACGCGAAGAAGCCAGCGGGTGCGCCTTGGTGCCGCTTGACGAAGTCGGTCAAGCGGTCGCGTGGGCGGCGTGCACGTCGTCCGCCGGCCGCGCCTCGGTCTGCTCTTTGGCCCACCGGTAGTCCGGCTTGCCGGCCGGCGACCGCTTCACCTCTTCGACCAGCCAAAGGCTGCGCGGCACTTTGTATCCCGCGATTTCGGCACGTACGAAGCCGTCCAGGTCGGACAGCGACGGCCGAGCCCCGGGCCGTGCTTGCACGACGGCGGCGACATGCTGGCCGTACCGGGGGTCCGGCACGCCGACGACCAGGGCGTCGAAGACGTCGGGATGGCCCTTGAGCGCAGCCTCGACCTCTTCGGGATAGATCTTCTCGCCGCCGCTGTTGATGGACACCGAGCCGCGGCCCAGCATCGTCACGCTGCCGTCCTCTTCGACCGTTGCGAAGTCGCCGGGTATGGCGTAGCGGACGCCGTTGATGGTCTTGAACGTCTCGGCGGTCTTCTTCTCATCCTTGTAGTAGCCGACCGGAATGTTGCCCTTCTTGGCGATGAAGCCGCGGACCCCGGAGCCAGGCTTGACCTCGTTGCCGTCCTCGTCGAGGACGACGGTGCGATGGTCGATCGTCACGCGCGGACCACCGCTGTGCGGGGCGTCCTTCGCGACGATGCTGGTGCCACCAAAGCCGGTCTCCGAGGAGCCAATTGAGTCGGTGATGACCCGGTTGGGCAGCAGCTCGAGGAACTTCTCCTTGATGCTCGGCGAGAAGAGCGCCGCGGTCGAGGCAAGCAGGAACAGCGACGACAGGTCGTACGCTTCGCCTTCCGCGCCTTCCTGTGCTGCAAGCAATGCGTCCAGCAGCGGCCTTGCCATCGCGTCACCGGTGAAGAACAGCAGGTTCACCTTGTTGTCGTGGATCGTGCGCCAGACCTCGTCCGCGTTGAATTCCGGTGCCAGAACGGTGGTTTGGCCTGAAAAGATCGAC
>NZ_JBAPMI010000231.1:0-12758 GCF_049278535.1 Mycobacterium sp.
GCGCGACCACGAGACTTTCTCGTCGGCGCAAGGGCTGACCGTCAACTATGGTGACCTGGAAATGATTGGGCTGAAGGACAATCCGCCGTTCGTGATGCAAGATCCACCGGTGCACACCGAGTTCCGCAAGTTGGTGTCGCGGGGATTCACGCCACGCCAGGTCGAGGCGGTGGAGCCCAAGGTGCGCGAGTTCGTCGTGCAGCGCCTCGAGCGGCTGGTCGCCAACGGTGGCGGCGACATCGTCGCCGAGCTTTTCAAGCCGCTGCCGTCGATGGTCGTGGCGCACTATCTCGGTGTGCCCGAGGAGGATTGGGTCCAATTCGACGGCTGGACCCAAGCCATCGTGGCGGCGAACACCGCTGAAGGCGGCATTGCAGTCGCGCTGGAGACCGTCGGAGACGCGGTCGGGTCGATGATGGCTTACTTCACCGCGCTGATCGAGCATCGCCGCACCGAACCCGAGGACGACACCATTTCGCACCTGGTGGCGGCGGGCGTCGGCGCCGACGGCGACATCGCCGGCGTGCTGTCGATCCTGGGTTTCACGTTCACCATGGTCACCGGCGGCAACGACACCGTGACCGGAATGCTCGGTGGCTCCATGCCGTTGCTGCACAACCGGCCCGATCAGCGCCAATTGCTGATCGATGACCCCGAACGCATCCCCGCCGCCGTGGACGAACTGCTGCGACTGACCTCGCCGGCGCAGGCGCTGGCCCGCACCGTCACTCGTGATGCGACCATCGGCGACACCACGATGCCGGCCGGTCGCCGCGTGCTGCTGGTCTACGGCTCGGGCAACCGCGACGAGCGCCAATTCGGCTCGGATGCAGCAGAACTCGACGTCACCCGCTGCCCGCGCAACATTCTGACCTTCAGTCACGGCGCCCACCATTGCCTGGGGGCGGCCGCGGCCCGCATGCAGTCGCGGGTCGCATTGACCGAATTGCTCTCGCGCTGCCCTGATTTCGAGGTCGACGAAGCAGGCGTTGTATGGGCCGGCGGCAGCTATGTGCGGCGCCCGCTATCGGTGCCGTTCCGGGTGACGTCGTAGATGGCGGCCAACGACTGGCTCGCGGAGCGGCGCACCGAGGTGGCGGCCGACCGCATTCTCGACGCCGCCGAAGAGTTATTCACCCGCCACGATCCCAGTTCCGTGGGTATGAACGAGATCGCGAAGGCCGCAGGGTGTTCCCGCGCGACGCTGTACCGCTATTTCGAGAACCGCGACGCGCTGCGCAGCGCCTATGTGGCCCGCGAAACCCATCGGCTGTCCGAGTCGATCGACGTCGACGACATCGAGGACCCGCGGGAACGACTGGTCGCCGGCATCGTCACCACGCTCCGCCTGGTCCGCGAAAGCCCGGCACTGTCAGCCTGGTTCGCGACGGCCACCCCGCCATTGGGTGCGGAGTTGGCGGAGCAGTCCGACGTGATCACGGCATTGGCCAACGCATTCGTCACCTCGCTCGGGGAGGACCACCCGGCGCATGTCGCGGAACGCGGCCGCTGGCTGGTCCGGGTAATCACGTCGCTGTTGATCTTCCCCGGTCACAATGAAGCCGACGAGCGGGCGATGCTCACCGAGTTCGTCGCTCCGGTGGTGGTGCCCGCCGAGCAGGTCAGCCGCGCACTCGGGTGAAACGGTGCAACAGCCAGGCCGGCGGAATGGTGATCGCGACCGTCGCCACAAACAGCCCGAGCATCGAACCTGTGTAGACGTGATCCTGCAGTATGTAGACCATCGCGAATTCCATTGTCACCAAATGGATCAAGAAGATCTCGTAGGAGATTTCGCCGAGCCACACCATCGGTCGGCTGGCCAGGAATCGGCTGTACCAGCCCTGGTTGCCGAGCGCCAGGGGTGCTACCGCCAGCCCGGCGATCGCGGCGTAGAACACCGCTTTGTACAGCGCCTGCGACAGGCCGAGCGGCGAAGTGGTCGCATCCCCCGCGATTGGCGTTGAGGCGATGAAGTAGCAGATGGTGGCCAGCGGCAACGCGATGAAGGCGTAACAGCGCGCACCCATCCGCTGCAGCACCGTCAGGGCCATACCGGTGAGAAACCAGATCAAGTAGGTGGGTAGCCACAGCCGGGCCCCGTTGGGAATCGAGGTGGTGAGGTGAACTCCCACCAACCACGCCGGCGAGATCAGCGCCAGCGCACCGATACCGAACAGCAGCAGCTTCGGCCGCCACTGCCGGCGGCACAGGACCACCAACAGCAGGTAGGCCAGCAGCGGAAGGACCACGTAGAACGCGGCTTCCACCGCCAGGCTCCACATCTGGGTCAAGCCCTGATGCAGATAGCCGCGCATGTAGTTGAAGGTGTAGATCTGCGTCAACGTGAGATTGCGGAACAGCCCCATCCAGGTGTGGCCGAAATTCGGCCCGGCGTGCCGGAAGTGATAGATGACGTACGCGGCCAGCACCGTGACGACGTAGGCAGGCATGATGCGCCGGATCCGGTGCCGCCCGTAGCGGCGGATCGACGGTTCCGCGCCGCCCTTCGCCGCGGACTTCACCCACGGGCGGAATAACAGAAAACCCGACAGCACAAAGAAGATCGGGACGCCCATCTCCATCCGCGAGCACACCAGACCGAAATAGCCCTCGATGTATTTGCCGGTGGTGTACGCCGCATGCGTCGCGACGACGAGAAGTGCTGCGACCGCGCGGATACCCGTCAACGACGCGACTCGATCGGGTCCCGCGACCTGCTCGAGTCCGCCCTGGGCCTCGGTGTCGGCCTGGGTCATCCTTTGTGATCCCGCCGCGGCGCACCGCGACCGCTGCGGCGGTCTTTCCCTGGAGCTCGATCCGGCTGCAGGTTGATCAGCACACCGGAAATGCGGGTCTTCTCAAGCGCTTTCAACGTCGAATGTGGCAACTTGGCCGGCAACTCCACCAACGAAAAGTCCGGCTTGATCGTGATGTGGCCGAAATCGCTGCGATGCAAGCCACCTTCGTTGGCGATCGCGCCGACGATCGCGCCCGGTCCGATCTTGTGTCGCTTGCCGACAGCGATGCGGTAGGTGGCGAAGCCCTTTTTGGGGCCGTCGCCTGGGCCGCGAACCGATTTGGCAGGCCGGTCCGGACGCTCTTTCGGCCGGCGCTCAGGTGGTGGCTCGGGCGACATCAGGAAGGCTTCACCGTCACGCGACTGCAACGCCAGGGCCGCCGCGATGTCGGCCATCGGGACGTCGTGATCGCGCTCGTAATCGGCGACCAGACGGCGGAACAGATCGAGACCGGGCGAGCCGAGGCTGTCGGTGATGGAGTCGGCGAATTTCGCCACTCGTTGCGCGTTGACATCGTCGACGCTGGGCAGTTGAGCCTCGATGAGCTTTTGCCGGGTCGCTTTCTCGATCGACTTGAGCAGGTGGCGTTCCCGCGGCGACACGAAAAGCAGCGCCGACCCCGACCGTCCCGCCCGGCCGGTGCGCCCGATCCGGTGTACGTAGGACTCGTTGTCGTGCGGGATGTCGTAGTTGAGCACGTGGGATATTCGCTCGACGTCCAGGCCGCGGGCGGCGACATCGGTGGCGACCAGAATGTCGATTCCCTTGGCGCCACCTCTCTTGAGGGCAGCGATGGTCCGCTCGCGCACGGCCTGCGGGATGTCGCCGTTGATAGCTGCGGCGGAAAACCCTCGGGCTCGCAGCTTTTCGGCGACCTCTTCGGTGGCCTGTTTGGTGCGGACGAAGACGATCATCGCCTCGAACGACTCGACTTCGAGCACCCGGGTCAGCGCGTCCATCTTGCGTGGACCGGCGACCTGGATGTAGCGCTGCGAAATATTCTCGGCGGTAGCGGTTTTCGCCTCGACCTTGACTTCGGTCGGGTCGTGCAGGTACTTCGCGCTGAGCTTGCGGATCGCCGCTGGCATCGTCGCGGAGAACAACGCCACCTGTTTGTACTCCGGTGTCTCGGATAGGATCCGCTCGACTTCTTCGGCGAAGCCCATCGCCAGCATCTCGTCGGCCTCGTCGAGCACCAGGTAATCGACGTGCGACAGGTCCAGCGTTCCGCGCTCGAGATGGTCGATCACCCGCCCGGGGGTGCCGACCACCACCTGCGCGCCGCGCTTCAGACCGGACAACTGCACCGTGTACGACGAGCCGCCATAGATCGGCAGCACGTTGATCTGAGACAGGTGCGCGCCGTACCGGCTGAACGCCTCGGCCACCTGCAGCGCCAACTCCCGCGTCGGCGCCAGCACCAGCGCCTGAGTGACTTTGCTGCTGGTGTCGATCTTCGACAGGATCGGGACCGCGAACGCCGCCGTCTTGCCGGTCCCGGTCTGGGCCAGCCCCACCACATCCGACCCCGCCATCAGGGCCGGAATCGTCGCCGCCTGGATCGCGGAGGGGGTTTCATATCCGACATCGCCGAGCGCCTGCAGTACCGATGGGTGAATCTGCAGGTCGGCGAAGGTCACCGTGTGATCATCCGGGGAGTCCATGTCGAGACGAAGTTTAGTGGTCAACTGCCGCTCGGCCACGCCTGCCGCGTCGACAGGCCTGGTCAAGGTACGGTGCGGCGTTGTGTGGACACGACTCTGCGGTAACCGGCGGTGGACCGGGCTCATCGCTGCCGCACTGCTCGCCGCGACGCTGAGCGGGTGCGGATCAGGGGATTCGACCGTCGCCAAGACGCCGGAGCCCACCACCCATCCGACCGCCGCGCCACATTCAGCGGCGGCTCCGCCCGCTGCGACCGCCGCCCCGACCAGCCCCGGGCCCGTCGACCCGTGCGCGGTCAACCTCGCCGACCCCGCGATCGCCCGCGGGGTATCCGAACTGCCGCACGACCCCCGCAGCCATCAGCCGTGGAACCCCGAGCCGCTGGCCGGCAATTTCAATCAGTGCGCACAGCTGTCAGCGGTGATCGTCAAGGCCAACACCAACGCCGAGAGCCCCAACACCAGGGCGGTGCTGTTCCATCTCGGCAAACTGATACCGCCGCAGGGCGTGCCCGACACGTACGGGTTCAACGGCATCGACAGCTCGCAGTGCACCGGCGACACGGTGGCGCTGAGTTACTCCGGCGGTATCGGCCTGCCGAGCATCGTGAAATTCCGCTGGAACGGTAACGGGGTGGAGCTGATCGCCAACGCCGGCTGATTGTCGGTGTAGCGGCCTACAGTGACTGCTGTGTTCATGGCAGGCGACAGCATCATCTACAGCGCGTCGGATCTCGCATCCGCCGCGCGCTGTGAATACGCCCTGCTGCGGGAATTCGACGCGAAACTCGGCTGGGGTCAAGGGGTCACCGTCACCGACGATTTGCTGGAGCGCACCGCGTCGCTCGGTGATGAGCACGAGCAGCGCCGGCTCGACCAGCTGCGTGAAGAACACCCAGGCGACGTTGCCGTCATTGGTCGTCCCTTCCCGTTCACCATCGAGAACGTCACCGCGGCCGCGGCGCAGACCCGGCGGAAGATCGAGGACGGCGCGCCGGTGGTCTACCAGGCCGCCATGTTCGACGGCCGCTTCGTCGGGTTCGCCGACTTTCTTGTCCGCCGCGACGGCCGCTACCAGGTTTCCGACACGAAGCTGGCCCGCTCGGCGAAAGTGACTGCGCTGCTTCAGATTGCCGCGTACGCCGACACGTTGAGTCAGGCCGGCATTCCGGTGCACCCGGAAGCCGAATTGATCCTGGGCAACGGCACGGCGGTCACCTACCAGGTCGACGAGCTGATCCCGGTGTACCGCGAGCAGCGCGCCCGACTGCAGCGCCTACTCGACGATCACTACGCCCACGGTGCGCCCGTGCGCTGGGAAGACGACGTTGTGCGGGCCTGTTTCCGCTGCCCGGTGTGCGAGGAGCAGGTGCGCGCCGCCGACGACCTGCTGCTGGTCGCGGGAATGCGGGTCACCCAGCGCGCCAAGATGATCGATGCGGGCATCACCACGGTGGCCGAGCTGGCCGAGCACACCGCTCCTGTCGCCAACTTGTCCGCCCGCTCGCTGAATACGCTGGTCGCACAGGCCAAACTTCAGATCCGCGAACGCGCCACCGGCACACCGCAGTTCGAGGTCGCCGACCCCCAGCCGCTGACCCTGCTGCCCAACCCCGATAAGGGAGATCTGTTCTTCGACTTCGAGGGCGACCCGCTGTGGACCGCCGACGGCGTCGACTGGGGCCTGGAGTACCTGTTCGGTGTCCTCGAAAGCGGCAAAGCGGGTGCGTTCCATCCCCTGTGGGCGCACGACCGGCCCGACGAACGAAAGGCGCTCACCGACTTCCTTGCGCTGGTGGCCAAGCGGCGCAAGCGATTTCCTAACATGCACATCTACCACTACGCCGCCTACGAGAAGACGGCGCTGCTGCGGCTGGCCGGCCGGCACGGCGTCGGTGAAGACGAGGTCGACGACTTGCTACGCAGCGGAACGCTGGTCGACCTGTATCCGATTGTGCGCAAGAGCATTCGGACCGGTAGCGAGTCACTCAGTCTGAAGGCGCTGGAGCCGCTATACATGGGGTCGCAGCTGCGGACAGGCGACGTCACCACCGCCACCGACTCGATCACGCAGTATGCGCGATACTGCGAACTGCGCGGCAATGGCGAAGCCGACGAGGCTGCGACAGTGCTCAAGGAGATCGAAGACTACAACTTGTACGACTGCCGATCCACCCGCGAACTTCGCGATTGGCTGATCCTGCGGGCCTACGAGAGTGGCGTAACACCGCTTGGCGCTCAACCTGTTTCGGATGGCGGCACCATCGAAGAAGCAGACCGGCTCGCAGTGAAACTGGAGGAGTTCGCCGGCGTTGCGGCAAGCCCTGACCGTACTCCCGAGCAGACGGCGGTTGCGCTGGTGGCAGCTGCCCGTGGCTATCACCAGCGCGAGGACAAGCCGTTCTGGTGGAAGCATTTCGACCGGCTGAACTACCCCGTCGACGAATGGGCTGACGAGACAGACGTCTTCATTGTCGACAAGGCGGAGGTTACGGTCGACTGGCATAAGCCGCCACGCGCGCAGAAGCTGCAGCGACGGGTGCAGTTGACCGGTGAACTGGCGCGCGGAGCGATCAACTCAGATGTCTATGCGCTCTACGATCCACCGGCGCCGTCCGGCTTGACCGACGACCCGGATCGACGTGCCACCGGCCGGGCCACGGTCATCGAGGTCGATGATCCGAGCGTGCCGACCGAGGTGGTCATCCTCGAGCGAACTCCGGCCGACGGCAGCACTTTTCCCGAACTCCCGTTCGCGCTGACGCCGGGCCCGCCGATCCCGACCAAGCCGCTGCGCGACGCTATCGAAACGGTCGCGGCCGACGTCGCGGCGGGCCTGCCGCAGCTCCCCCGCACCGCGGTGGCCGATATTCTGCTGCGCCACCGGCCCCGAACCCGCAGCGGCGCCGACCTCCCCCGACACGCCGACGCTATCGACGACATCACCGCCGCCCTGCTCGACCTGGACTCGTCCTACATCGCGGTACACGGACCACCCGGGACCGGCAAGACGTACACCGCCGCACACGTAATCACTCGGCTGGTCGCCGAATATGGTTGGCGCATCGGCGTTGTCGCGCAATCGCACGCGGTGGTGGAAAACCTACTCCGGGGTGCGATCAACGCCGGTATCGATCCGATGCGGGTCGCCAAGAAGAAAGCCGACCGTCACGACGTCGCATGGCAGCAGATCAGCGAGAACGAATACGCCGCATTCATCGGCGGCACACCGGGATGCGTGATCGGCGGCACCGCCTGGGACTTCGCCAACCCGGGCCGGGTTCCGCCGCAAAGCCTGGATCTGTTGGTGATCGACGAGGCCGGCCAGTTCTGTCTGGCCAACACGATCGCGGTGGCGTCGGCGGCCGCCAACCTGCTGCTGCTCGGCGACCCGCAGCAGCTCCCCCAGGTCAGCCAGGGCACACATCCCGAACCGGTGGACGGATCCGCCCTGGGCTGGCTGGTCGAAAACCACCGCACCCTGCCCGCCGAACGCGGCTACTTCTTGGAAAGCTCGCGTCGCATGCACCCCGCGGTGTGCACGCCGGTGTCGGCGCTGGCCTACGAGGGACGATTGCAGTCACTCCGCGAGATCACCGAGGCGCGTCGGCTGGATGGATACCCGCCCGGAGTGCAGGTGCTTCGCGTTCGCCACGAAGGCAACTCGACCGAGAGCCCCGAGGAGGCCCAGGCCATCGCCGACCTGATCAAGACCCTGGTCGGCTCGACCTGGACGAGCGAAGCCGGCACCCGGCCGTTGGCCGCCGCCGACGTGCTGGTGCTGGCCCCCTACAACGCGCAGGTGCTGCTGCTACGGAAACACCTGGCCGCCGTGCGGCTCGGCGATGTGCGGGTCGGGACCGTCGACAAGTTCCAGGGCACCGAGGCTCCGGTGGCCATCGTCTCGATGACGGCCTCGTCCGTCGAGGACATTCCGCGGGGAATCCCGTTCCTGCTCAACCGCAATCGATTGAACGTCGCGATCAGCCGCGCGCAGTACGCCGCGGTGGTCGTGCGGGCTGAGACCTTGACGGATTACCTACCGACCGCGCCTTCGGGTGTGGTGGATCTCGGCGCGTTCCTGGCCCTGACGGGCTCCGGCCCTCCGTCGTAACAGCGTGTCTCGCTACTGCGAGCCGGGATACGAATGCCGCCCGTTGCCGTCGTCGGGGCCCGGTCGGTGGCGTCTGTTGTGCGGTGGCCGGTGATCGCCGTTACGCAACTCGTCTCGGGGGGCGGCGCCTGGCCGCGACGAGCGTTCGCGTGATCCGCCATAGGTGTCGATGTCATCGAAGAACGGTTCATCGTGGCGGTAGTCCTCCGGGCGAAATTGCTCCATTGGCCGGAAGCGCGGTTCGTCGTCGTCGTGGAAGCCGTTGTGGACGAATCCGATTGGCTCGGCCTCCGGGGCCGAATCAAGGTCGTCGAGCAGGCTGCGCCATGATTCGACGGGGGCGCTGTGCCAGTTCTCGGCCGGCGCCGACCGCGGATGCTCGGCATGAGTGGCCAACGGCTCGGTTCTGGGCTCGTGGACATGCCCACGCGGCGGCCGGGCGGCCGCGCGGGACGGTTTCGGCGATGCGGCCGGTGCGGGCGACAGGGTGTACTCCACGTAGTCGTCGTCATCGTCGAAGCCATCGCGGAAGCCGTCGAAGCCACTGGCGAAACCGTCTGCGGCGCTGGGCCGTACCCGAACTCGCCGGGTCGGTGCGTCGACGCCGTCGATGCCGGAGGCCGGCGCATCATCCGCGGGCGCCCCGGCAGTCGACGTTCCGGCGGCACCGACCAGGAACAGTGCTGCCCCCACGCCGAACAGCGCGATGAACGCCGGCAGCAACATCGACTGCGACATCGCAACGGCAAACGGCTCGCGCAGAAACGCCGGCATCTGCAAGGCCATCCCGCCACGGCCCGGAGGGCCCGACGCCCCGTCGGGCATCAGCGGCAGCTCGGTCGTGATTCGCGACGTCATGAACGAGGCCATGCCCGCACTGCCCAGCACTGCGCCCACCTGCCGGGTTGCGTTGAACACGCCTGAACTGGCACCGGCGAACCGCGGCGGCAGGTTGCGGGTCGCGGTCGCGGTCAGCGGCGCCCAGATGAACGCCATCGCCACACCGAGCACGAAGAACGGCAGGATCAACTCCCAGATCGCGGTCGTCGGTGTCATCACGATCGAGAGCCAGGTCAGCCCGATCGCCAGCGCCGAGAAGCCGAATCCGACGATCGGCCGCGGGTGGGACCGGTCGACGATCCTGCCGACGAACGGCGCGAGCACACCGCTGGTGATCGCCATCGGCGCGGTCAGCAGCGCCGAACGCGTCGGCGACAAACCGCAGACGGCCTGCGCGTAGAACATCAGCGGCAGCACCATCCCGGTGGCGGCGAATGCGATCACCACCGCGGCGATGTTGGCCAGGCTGAAGTCTCGGTCACGGAAGATATCGAGCGGAATCAGCGGCTGCTCTTTGCTGACCGACTGCCAGTAGACGAATGCCGTCATGAAGCCGATGCCCGCCACCAGCACCGCCCAGATCCACGGCGCCCAGCTGCTGGACTGTCCCTCCTGCAGGGAGAAGACGATCAGGAACATTCCCACCCCGGACAACCCGACACCGGCCAGGTCGAAGCGGTGCCGCTGGGTGGGCAGGTCGGGTATCAGCCATACCGCCAGCCCCAGACCGATCAGCCCGATCGGCACGTTGACGAAGAAGATCCAGGCCCAGCCCAGCGCGTCGACCAGCACACCGCCGGCCAGCGGTCCGACCAGCGTGGCCACGCCCGCTGTGGCACCCCAGACACTCAGCGCCACTCCGCGGCGCTCAGGAGGGAAGATCCTAGTGATCACCGACAGCGTCTGCGGGCTCATCACGGCGGCACCGATTCCCTGCAGCACCCGCGCGGTGATCAGCATCCCGATGGTGCCCGACAGGCCGCACCAGAGCGACGCGGCGGTGAAGATGGCCAGCCCGATCACGTAGAGGTTCTTCGGGCCGAACCGGTCACCGAGTCGTCCGGACACCAGCAGCGGGACCGCGTATGCGAGCAGGTAGGCGCTGGTCACCCAGATGACCGTGTCGTAGCCGGCCCCGAGCTTGATCATGATGCTGGGATTGGCGACGGCGACGATCGTCGAGTCCAACAGGATCATGAAGAAGCCGACCATCATCGCCCACAACGCGTTCCAGGGATTCAAAATGTCGGCGCGGTTGGGTTCCGCGGCGCCCCGGGAACCACCGGGTCGTCCGTGAACATTCGCCGTGCTCATATCCCTACCTCGTCGTGGCTTCGCGCCTTGTCGCACGCCGTCAGCGGCGGCTTCGGACCGCCTGATCGCATCGACTCGGCGAAGCCTCGCAGCCAGGACAGCTCGGCTTGCATCGTCGCCAGCAAGTAATCGAATGCCACCAGATATCCGGCCGGCGTGACGCTGGCGTCGCGAAGCGCCGTGATTTCGGCGACCCGGGCCTCCAGCGCCCCGACACGGTGGTCGACGGCGTCCGCCGCGGCGTCGTCCTCCAGGGTATCGATCTCGGCAAGTGCGACGGCGAACTGCGGAAACTCATGCGCCGGCATCGCGATCAGCTGGCCCACCCGATCGGCGAGCGCCTCGGCGCCGGCGTCAGTGATTTCGTAAATGGCCCGCTCGGGCCGCTTGCCGTCGCGCGCGGTCGCCGCCCGGCGGATCAGTTTCTCCTCGGTCAGCCGGTCAACCACGTGATACAGCGACCCGGGCCGGACTTTCACGATGCGGTCCGCATGGCGGCCGACCAGGGTCTGGAACATCTCGTAGCCGTGCATCGGGCGCCCCCGGAGCAGCGCCAGCACCGAGATACCCAGCGAGTTGAGTTGGTAGGCCATCGACTATCCGTAGCTCGGCGGGCCGCCCCGGCTCATCGTCGAGCCGGGCGTGACCTCGCATCGTCATCGAACGTGTCTAGGCCGGATTATTCCGAATGGACTATTCGCCGCGACGCCTGGCCCCACGTTTGCCGGTACCGGCGCTAGCCTGAAAGGGCTAACTGCTCGCAACGGAGCCGGGCAATGCACACCGCCCGGCGACAATGCGGGCTGCGAAGCGGCCCGCGGAGGAACCGGGCCATCAGACGCGGAGGCATTCATGAGCGCCCGACGGACCCGGTCATCGGCCGAAACGCTGCCCGCCACCCCTGAGGGGAAGCCCAAGCGGTCGGCGCGCGCCTTGGCCAGCATCATCGAGCGCAGCTCGCGCATTCAGGGGCCCGCTGCGGCCGCGTATGTCGACAGGCTGCGCCGCGCGGATCCCGAGGCCGGCCCTGCCACGATCGTCTCGAAACTGGAGAAGCGATACGTGACCGCTGTGACGGCCAGCGGTGCCGCGGTGGGTTCGACCGCAGTGCTGCCGGGGCTGGGCACACTGGCCGCACTGTCCGCGGCGGCCGGCGAGACCGCGGTGTTCCTGGAGGCCACTGCCTTCTATGCACTGGCGATCGCGGCGGTGTACGGCGTTTCGATCGAAGATCGGGAGCGGCGGCGCGCGCTGGTGCTGTCGGTGCTGGTTGGCGACGACAGCAAGCAGGCCATGGCCGAACTGATCGGCGGAGGCCGCAGGAATGGGGCGTGGCTGTCGGAGGGCGTGGCATCGCTGCCGATGCCGGCCTTGTCGCAGCTGAACTCGCGGTTGCTCAAGCGGGCTGTTCGACGGTTCACGCTGCGACGTAGCGCGCTGCTGTTCGGCAAGCTGCTCCCGGTGGGGATAGGCGCCCTCGTCGGCGCTGTCGGCAACCGGATCGCGGGCAAGAAGATCGTCCGCAACTCCCGCAATGCGTTCGGAAGCCCGCCGGCCCGGTGGCCGGTCACTCTGCACCTGCTGCCGACAGTTTCCGACGCTGGTTGAGTGCGAGAAGCCGGTCCGAACTCACATGGCGGATCGCCGCCGAAGGGTTAGCCTTTATGGGGCGGCCTGTCGGCGCCGCCGCAGGCGCCCGGCGACGATGCGGGCCGGTCACGGTCCCGAGGAGGAGCCGGGCAATCTAGTGAGACGTGCCGGGCACCGTGCGTACGTAGAGGACCTAGTGGCAAGCGTGGCATAGCGCTTCCGGACAGAGGAATCGAGGCGAGCAGCTGCTGTGAGCAGTACGAGTTCACCATTCGGGCAGAACGAATGGCTGGTCGAGGAGATGTACCGCAAGTTCCGCGAAGACCCCTCCTCGGTCGATGCGAGCTGGCATGAGTTTCTGGTCGACTACAACCCCGAACCGACGAGCGACGCCCCGGCCGACGTGAAACCGGCCGCAGCGGCTGCGACCCCGGC
>NZ_JBAPMI010000232.1:0-2435 GCF_049278535.1 Mycobacterium sp.
ACCTCATTGGTGGACGGGATCATTGCGCTGACTCGCAGTGGCGCCTGGATGCACCGGTCGTGCAGAGCGTCAACGTTTATATGCCCGCGGCGCAGTTCGCATCGATGCTCGCGGCCATCTTCGGCGACGGTCTCGCACCGGCGGCATATCTTGACCGACATGCGATGTGCCGATGTCTGCTCGTCGAGAACAGGTCCAAGAAGTTTCCGACGTCGGCCACCCCGCAGCCGACGATGGCGATCGAGGTGGACGACAACGAAGTTCGGATCATCGATGTCCTGACGAACGCAGGTCTGGCGGCGGCACCTGTCACTGAAGTGACCGTCGTACCCGCCGCACACATCTACCGCGGACGTCCCACCTACACGATGCCGCTTCTGGTGGTGCAGTTTCCCGGCCGACCGGCAATGAGCATCGGTATTCCCGATTTACGATTTTCGTGGCGTGGCACGGTGCCTTCCCACGCCCCGGCCCATTACGTTGTCGGTGGCGCCGACTGGCTGGCCCTGGTCGAGCGTTTCGACCTGAATTCTTCTCTGAACAGCGGGGGCTGGTTCGGTTAGCTCAACTGAGCGTGAGGTCGCAGGCCGTCGTCGCGGACGATCATTTGACTAGAATTTGGCGGTCGCCCACCGCTGTCTCGTGTGCTCCCGGAATCGCTTCGGCGACAACGTTCTAGCTGCACTATCGGCAGCACCCGCCTTCGACCTCGCTCAGCCGGCTGCGGGGCAGCGCTGCTGAGCGTGAGCCGCCACAGTGACAAATTTCGAGATGTTGTCAATACCTGTGGATGAGGTTGGTTCAGGCGACCTCCGTTTCGGTTGATTCGCCGGGCTCGGCGGGTGTGATGTCGATGGGTCGTTCGCGCTGTTGCCCTTGTGGAACGTCGCGCCCGCATGGACCAAAGCAACAAGATGCGGTGCGTTGACGGCACGCCAGCGGGCGTGCGCGGCGTCGATCAGCTTGTAGGCCATGGCAATCCCGGCCGCGCGTGAGCCGGCCTCGGGGTCGTCTGGAGGGGCTTTTCAGCCATTCTGATCCGGGGCGCTCGATTTCTCACCTCATTGTTGATCACGCGGTGATCAGACCAAAGTGAACAGGGCGTCAGATGCAGATGCGGCGCGCCGTCGAATGCCGTCGCGGCGAATTACCTGTGTCGCGGCTGGTTTGCTGGAGCACGCCTTAATTTCGATGGAGCCGGTCGTGCTTCTCGACAAACCTGCCGAAACATCTCGACACTAATCGCGCCCGAGCGCTGTCTTCGCTGCCGACCGCACGCGGTGGTCGCCACTCTCCACCTCCTCAAGAATGTTTTGCTGCTGACTTCTCGATGTAGCTGCCGGTTGGTAGGGTTGGCGCCGTGAGTGAGCCGTATCAGCCCGACATGCCGTCGTGGCCGCAGCAGCCACCGCACCAGCAAGGGAGCTACCCCCAATCGACACCGCACCCCTATGCCGGATACCCGGCGCCGCCCGCCGGGCCGAAGAACGGCCTCGGGATCGCAGCGTTGGTTATCGCGATCCTTGCACTCGTGTTCTTCTGGTCGGTGGCAGGCGGCGTCACCCTCGGACTCCTCGCGGTAATCTTCGGGTTCATTGGCCGCGGCCGGATCAAGCGGGGCGAGGCGACCAATGGCGGTGTCGTCGTCGCCGGCATCGTGCTGGGGTTCCTGGCGATCATCGCTTCACTCGCCGTACTCGCGTTTACCTGGGACAGATACAACGTCTACATCGGTCGCATCTTTGGCAGCGGCGACTCGGAATACCACCACTGCTTGTCCAATGCGCACAACAACGACGATGCTGGGCAGTGCGAAAAGCAGATGCAGGAGCGCCGCGCAAAAAAGCGCTCGGCGACGATCACTCCGACGCCCTAATCCGAATCGATCACCGCGCTGTTGACAGGGTTACGGCCCCATCCACGGGAGGCTGATCACCGAGCTGCTGGCCGGTGAGCACTGTGCACGCTCTGGAGTGGATGTCTATGGGCTATCGTCAAGACCAGATGAGCCTGTTTCAGGCGACCTCCGTTTCGGGTGATTTTTCGGGTTCGGTGGGCGTGATGTCGACGGGTCGTTCGAGGAGCTTTCCTTTGTGGAAGACGGCGCTGGCGCGGACGAGGGCGACCAGGTGCGGCGCGTTGACCGCGCGCCAGCGGGTTTGAGCGGCCTCAATCAGCTTGTAGGCCATCGCCAGTCCGGCAGCTCGTGAGCCGGGCCCCTTGGTCACCTTGGTTCTCAAACGTACTGTCGCAAAAATACTTTCGATTGGATTCGTCGTGCGTAGGTGTACCCAATGCTCGGCCGGGTACTTGTAGAACTCCAGCAGCACGTCGGCGTCGTCGACGATCTTGGCCACCGCCTTGGGGTACTTGGCGCCGTAGTCGATCTCGAAGGCCTTGATCACGACCTGGGCCTTGTCGATGTCCTCAGCGTT
>NZ_JBAPMI010000233.1:0-25145 GCF_049278535.1 Mycobacterium sp.
CACTACAAGTTGATGCCTACCGGCGCACCATTCTTGGTGACCGACGAACAGCGGGCGCTGCGCAGCGCGGTCGCCGACCTGATGGCGCGTCACTCCAGCGAGGCCCAAGTGCGCACGCAGATGGCGAGCGACACGGGTTTTGACGCCACCGTGTGGCATGAACTGGCGGCCATGGGTCTGACCGGACTGCTGATCGACGAGCAGTATGGCGGCGCCGGCGCGGGCCCGGTGGAAATGGGTATCGCGATGGAAGAGATGGGCCGAACGCTGCTAGTCGGCCCGTTCCTGTCGACCGCGGTGCTGGTGCCCAGCCTGCTGGCCGCGACCGGCGACGCAGCCGAGCGGGGCGCGGTATTGCCCCGGATCGCGGCAGGCGAACTAATCGCGACCGTCACCTTCGCCGAAGACGGCTCCGCCCGGTTGCCGGCCACGATAGCCACGTCCGCAGGTCAAATCGGCGACAAGTGGCACGTCACCGGGTACAAGCATTTCGTGCTCGACGGGCAGTCGGCAGAACTGTTGTACGTGCTGGCCGCGACCGACTCCGGTCCCGCCGTGTTCGCGGTCGATGCCGGTGCTCCCGGTCTGGCCGTGACGCCGCTGACCACGGTCGACCCGACGCGCAAACAATGCCGGCTGCAATTCGTCGATACCCCAGCGCGTTTGGTCGGCCGGCCGGGCGCCGGCGTCGAGGTGTTCAGTGCGGCGCTGGACCGTGCGGCACTGGCCCTGGTCAGCGAGCAGGCCGGCGCCGCGCGGCGGGCGGTCGAGATGGCGACCGAGTACGCCAAGACCCGCTACCAGTTCGGTCGGGCGATCGGCAGTTTCCAGGCCGTCAAGCACATGTGCGCCGACATGCTGCTGGAGGCCGAATCCACAGTGTCGGCGGCCCGCTTCGTCGCCGGCTCGTTCGCCGACAATTCACCCTCGCGCGTCGCAGATCTTGCTCTGGCACAAGCGTATTGCTCGGACGCCTTCGTGTTCATCGCGGCGACCAACATCCAGGTGCACGGCGGCATCGGATTCACCTGGGAGCATCCGGCGCACCTGTATCTGCGGCGGGCCCGCAGCGACGCCCAGTTGCTGGGCAGCCCATCCTGGCACCGCGAACGCTACCTGCAGCAGATCGGAGCCTGAGCCGTGACTGACGACGAACTGCGCGACGAGGTTCGGAAGTGGTTGGCGGACAACTGGAATCCCGGTATCGATCGCGCAGCCTGGGCCCACACGGTCTTCGAGGCCGGATGGACCGTCCCCAGCTGGGAACCAGAGTGCTATGGCCGCGGTGTATCGGACGCCCAATCCCGGCTCATTGCAGCCGAATTCGCTGCCGTGGGTGCACCCGGCTGCGGCCACGACCGCGGGAACCTCTTCGCCTGCACGCTGCACGACGTGGGAACCGAGGAGCAAAAGCGACGGCTGATTCCGCCGTCCATCCGCGGCGAGAGCAAATGGTGCCTGCTCTACAGCGAGCCCGGCGCGGGGTCGGATCTCGCCGGCCTGCGCACTCGGGCCGTGCGCGATGGCGACGAGTGGGTGATCAACGGGCAGAAGGTGTGGACGTCGTTCGCGAAGACCGCCGACTACGGCATGTTGGTGGCGCGAACCGACTGGGATGTGCCGAAGCACCAGGGCATCAGCTTCTTCATGCTGCCGATGCACCAGCCGGGCGTCGAGGTCCGGCCGATCCACCAGATCACCGGCGAATCGGAGTTCAACGAGGTCTTCATCGAAGACGCCCGGGTGCCGGCCGAGAACTTGGTCGGCGAGCTGAACGCCGGGTGGTCAGTGCTGCAGACCGCACTCGGTTACGAGCGCCGGTTCATGGCGGACATAGCCCGCACCGCCAAGGAAGACAAGCGCCCCCGAGACGAGAAAGCTCATCTCCTTGTCGAATTGGCGCGCGAAGCCGGTCGGCTCGACGACCCCTACATTCGTCAGCAGATCGCCCGCGTCGACGCGCTGGCCACGGTCAACCGTTGGAACACCAAGCGGTCGAAGGCCGCGACCGACCGCGTGGAGGCGGCCACACTCATGGCGCTCGGCAAGATCGCGATGTCACGGATCCTGCACGAGACGGCACGCGTTGAAACCGAAATCGTCGGTGCCGAAGCGATGTTGACCGGACCGGACAATCCCATCGGCGACGCGGTGACGTTCCGCACTTTGAACGCCTACTTCACCTCGATCGGCGGTGGCACCGACCAGATCCAGCGCAACATCGTCGGCGAACGGGTGCTGGGCCTGCCGAAAGAGCCTGAGCCGTACCGCAACACGCCGTTCCGCGAGCTGCCGCACTGATTCGGGCGCGCTGCGACGCGCCCGAACCGATGCTTGAGTTTTGCCGGCGCTACGCCCATCCTGACAGCGTGGCCCCTCCCGAAATCCCGTTTCGCGGGATTCTTGACCCGGTGGCACGCAAGCTGCGTCTTCCTTTTCGCACGCCGGACTTCATCGACCGGGTCATCCGTGGCGGGGTGAACCAGGCCGGTCGACGAACGCTGCACATGCTGATCACCACTTGGGATGCCACCGGTGGTGGTCCGTTCGCCGCCGGCGCGATCGCCACGGCGGGGCTGGCAAAAACGGTCGACGTCGCGCAGGGGCTGTTCATCGGCCCGGTCTTCGACCCACTACTCAAGGCGCTCGGCGCCGACCAGATAACGTTCCGCGCCGCGCTCTGTTCATCGCAAGTGGTCGGAGTGGGCATCATGCGCTACGTGGTGCGTGTCGAGCCGATCCAGTCCATGGATGTCGACACGCTGGTCGACGCGGTCGCACCGACGTTGCAGCGTTACCTCGTCGGCGATATCTCCTGATTCACCCTGCTGCGTAGATTAATTGCCCGCCGATGATGGTCGCCGCAACCATCCCGGCGTCCAGCTCGGCCAGCGCTGTTTCGGGCGGAACGTTCAGCACGCACAGATCGCCCGGCTCTCCGGGTGCGACGGAACGGGGTTGGGTGGGCTGTTCGGGCCGGCCCAGGAACATCGTCAATGCGGTTCGGGCCGAGACACGTTCATCGATGCCGAGCACGGCTCCACTGGGTGCGGTGCGGTGCACCGCGGCGCGCATCGTCGCCCACGGGTCACCTTCGCCGAAGGGCATATCGGTGGACAGTGCCACCGGCACGCCCGCATCGAGCAACGACGCGACCCGCCAAAGTTGGTCGTGTTCGGCGGCGGGAACCTCGTCGAGGTACTGATCACCCCGCTCGGCAACGAAATTGGGTTGGGTCACCACGGTCACCCCGAGGTCGGCCACGTCGGCCAGACAATCCGCGGGTACGACCGCCGCGTGCTCGATGCGGTCGCCGGGATGACACCCGGTTTCACGCAGCGCCGCGATGGTCACCAATAGCTGAGCGGCGGTGACGCAGTGAATGGCGACCGGACCACCGTAGTTGTGCCGCTCGGTAATCCAACCGGCGAGCTGCTCGAGATCCAGGTCGTCGTCGTGCAGGATTCTTTTACCCGGCGCCAGACAGTGCACATGCTGGCGCAGTTCGCCGTGGCGGTGCAGGGCCGACAATCGGACGATGTCGGCGATCGCGAGATCCGGTGTCGCATCGGTGATTCCGGTAACGCCGTGGCGGATGAGCCGTTGACTGAGATCGACCAGATTGGATTCACTGCGCCCCAAGGCATCAGCCCAGGAGTCGGTGCTGTGCAGCCTGCCGTCGGAATGATCGCCCAGGCCGACGCGTTCCAGGCCGACCGAGTTGAGGATCCACAGGACTCCGCTGCGATGCTGAACCCGTAGCGGCACGGCAGGAACCACGTCGTCGAGCGCATCGCGATCCAGCGGTCCAGCGACCGAGTCGTGGTAGCCCACGGCACGGATCCAGCCGTCATCGCCGGCCGCGGCGTTCGCCAGCGCGGCAGTCAGGCCGTCGCGATCGTGAACCTGCGGCGGACCGACCCGAATCGAGGTCGCGGCGGCCGCCGCGGAATACAGGTGCACGTGGTGGTCGTGCAGGCCGGGTAACATGGTCCCGCCTGCCGCGTCCAGCAGGGCCTCACCGGGCCGTGGCGTCAACGTCTCGGCCACCTCAACGATGCGGTCGCTCACCCGAACGTCGACGGCCTCACCATCCAACGTTACCGATCGCTGAATCAGCATGTTGCGCAAAGCCTCTCGGCTACGAGATGCTCTACTTCCGCGTTGTCGGCTCCCAGCGGCGCTGCCGGTGGAGCAGCTGGCGGCGGTCCGGTCCGGTCGGCTGGCGCTTCCGAGTCCGTGGACTGCGGGAGTGCCGCGTATCGAGCGGCCACTTGAGCCATCGATACCTCGATCACCTCGCCTCCGCCGCGACGCAGCGACTCCCCCACCGCGCGAGCCGCCTCCAGACCGCTGAGCGGATCCGCGATTGCGTCGCCGAGGAATACCGGCTCGTCGGCGCCACCACCGATCAGACCCCCTGCAACCGCGGCGTCGTCACCGAATGCCGGTCGGTCCGGCTGGTCGCGATAACCCCTGATGCTCAACCAGATTCGACCCGTCCGATCGAACAGGCCCTCGGCGCTGAATCCACGCCGTCGCAGCGCCGCCGGGCGGGAGCCCTCGATCACAATGTCGGCAACGCTGAGCAGCCGGCGTACGGCATCACCGTCGACGTCGAAATCGACGGAATATGAGAGCTTTCCGGCATTCATCCAGTTGAAAAAGGCGGGCTCTCCACACCGGGTGCCGTCCGGTCGCCTGGGACTTTCCACCTTGACGACTACGGCGCCGGCACGAGCGAGCAGCTGACCGCACAGCGGTCCAGCCCACAACGACGACAAGTCCGCCACCAGTAGCCCACTGGCCCGCCGCGGCGCACCCCTGGCGCTGCTGAGCCGAACGGTCGGTGGTTCTGGCGCAGCTTCGCCCAACCCCGCGACCGCGATGTCGAGCAGCTGAGCGCGAGCGACTACGTGCGTCGTTGAATGCATTGCAGCCCAGCGGGATAGCTCCGTCCAGGGATCGCCGGTAACCCGGTCTACCTCCATCAGCGCCGGTAGTGCCGCGACGTCGTCGTCGCGCGGCAACGCGACCGCGCACCACCCGTCGGCGGTGGGCAGTAATCTGGTCGCGCCGCCGGCCGAGATGCGACCGCGGCGGTGAAGGTTCAGGATCGCTGCCCGCCCGGCCAGCGTCGTGGCGGCGTCGACTTCGACGCCGAGAAGTCCACCGATATCGGTGGTCATCCGACGGGCTTCAGCGAGCACAGCGGCGCGCGAGAAGTCAGGTGCACCGTCGGACGGGCCGGTCAAATATGCCAGCCCGCTAGCCGCCCAGTCCGATGTCCTACTCACGTTTCCCATTGTGCGTGCGACCCGGGATGTTCGGCACCGAACTGGCTTGCAGAGTTCGTGGAGCGAAACGCATGGGACGGACTGACAGGATTCTATGACTGCTCGTCACGAGGTCGGATGCCGTCGTAATCGATCAGTAGATGCCGCGGTCCGCGGAATACCTGGCTGATGCGGTAAGGCGGCGGATCCGCGACTAGCCGCGGGTTTTCCACCCGGCGCAGAAACGCCTCGAACGCAGTGTTGACCTCCAGCCGGGCCAGCGGGCCGCCGAAGCAGACGTGAATGCCGCGTCCCCAGCCCACATGCTCGTTATCCGCGCGTTGCGGGTCGAACCTGTCGGGATCTGGGAAGCGCCGCGGATCTCGATTGGCCGCAGCGTAAATCAGATAGATCGGTGATCCCCGGGGGATCGTCGTGCCGGCAATCTCGAGGTCCGCCAACGCCGACCGAGTCGGGAAGAATTGCACCGACGACTGCAGCCGCAGCACCTCTTCGATGGCGCCGGGAATCAATCCAGGCCGGCTGCGCAACAACTCGATCGATCCGGGGTTGCGCAAGACGGTAAGCACGCAGTGCGAAATCAGATTGGCCGTCGAATCATGACCGGCGACAAATAGCAGCACAGTGTTGTTCACGATCGCGCTCGGCGACATTCGCCCATCCGGTCCGTCATCGTGGACCAACTGTGAAATCATCCCGGGGCCAGGCGATTTCCCGGCCTTCTCGACCAGGCCGATGATGTATTTCTTGAAGGCGATGTTGGCCGTTACACCTTTGGCCCGGCGGGTCTGGCCCTCCTCGGTGGCGATGTCGGGGCCCAGATCGAAGAGGCCGGCCGCGATGTCGCCGACCCAAGCGTGAAACTGCGGCTCGTCCTCGATCGGCACGCCGATGATCCGGCAGATCACGTTGACCGGCAACGGATAAGCGAATTCGTCGACTACGTCCATGCGGTTCTTTTCAGCGCCCCTGTCGAGCAGCTCGTTGACGATCCGCTGACACAGCGGCTCCTGGCTGGGGATCACGTCCGGCGAATGCGGTGGGCCGAAAAACCGCATGCACTGCCGGCGCGCCCGGTCATGGTCCGGCGGATCCGAGGCGATAAAGCTCGGGTCTTGGTCGTAGGCCTGAATCATCTCCATCACGGATGCGTCGGCAGCGTGCCGATCGACCGTGACCGGCGAGCGAGCATAGCGACGGTCAGAACTCACCCGGGGGTCATGGGCCAGCGCGATGAGCTCGTCGTATCCGGTGACGGCATAGATGCCGTTGGTCACCCGCACAACCGGTGTTTTGCGCAGCTCATCAAAGTAGGGATAGGGATTGGCGCGGTTTTCATACCGCATCGCGGCGTCAAACGCTTCTTCCGGTGTCATGCGCCGCTCCTGCTCATCGCTGCTTTGGCCGGAACTCGGCGTGGCGTTCGCTGGGGGCATGTCCCGTCAGCACCACATCCGGCGCCTCGGTCAGCTCGCCGCGCGCCGGGAAATCGGCGGGCATCACCCGCATGTCCTCGGGAAAATCAAAACCCGGCGGCTGCGGCGGAAACGGTCCGGACCGCGCGATCTCGCGCCGGTAGTGCTCGATCCACTTGCCGTGGTTGAAGGTAACCGCGCCGACGATCCGGCCACGCCGACCGTAGGCCGCGGCGAACCGGCGCTGCTTCACCGAACCCTGGGTGAAGACGATCTCATTGCCAAACGACGGCACACCAACGGATTTGATGTTCACACCGAACTGACCAGACCAAAACTGCGGGATCAGCAGATGCGGCCAACGATCCACCTCCTGGCAGACCATATTGTGCGCGGCGACCCGGGCGCCCAGCACGGCGTTGTCCCAGTGTTCCATCGCCAGGAACTGGTAGTCGTAGAGCACATGCGGGGCGCGGGCGATGTCGCCGGCGACGAAGACGTTGGTGGTGATCACCCCGTTGATGTCGAACGCGCGGCACCCGGCGTCACACCCCACCCCCCAGAATCCGGCCGCCAGCCCGCAGCCCTCGAGCCACTCGACGTTGCGGATCGAACCCAACGACGTCACCACCACATCGACGTCGAGCGTGCTGCCATCGGAGAGTCGCGCACGACGCACGTGCCCGGCCGTGTCGCCCTCCAGTGCCAGCACCGAGACACCGGTACGCAGGTCTACCCCGGCGGCGCGTTGCATTTCCGCGGCGATCGCGCCGATCAACCCGCCGAGCGCCCCGGACAGCGGGGCCGGGCCACGTTCAGTAACCGTGACCTCTAAACCGAGCTCGCGGCACACCGAGGCCGCTTCCGAACCGATGAATCCGGAACCGATGATCAGCACCCGCCGGGGAGCCCCAGCCAACGCCGCCTGCAGCCGCGCGGCATCGGCACGCGTGCGCAGCGTATGAACACCCGCCAGCGCGGCCTCCTCCGCGTTGGGCCATCGCCGGGCCCGCACCCCGGTGGCGATCAGGAGCCGGTCGCCGGGAACCTCGCTGCCGTCAGCCAGCCGTATCAGCCGATTGGCGCGATCCAGCTCCGCCGCCGGCACACCCAGACGCCACTCGGCATCCACCCGGCGCAGGCGCGGCAGCTTGGTGTGGTCGGCAGCCACCCATCCCTTGAGGACCTGTTTGGACAGCGGTGGGCGATCGTAGGGTTCGTCCGGCTCGTCGCCGATGATCGTGAGCTGCCCGCGAAATCCCTCTTCCCGCAACGCTTCAGCGGCACGTAGCCCGGCGAGTGAAGCGCCGACGATGACGATGCGGCCCTTTTCTTTGAAGCCATTCGGGTTCATCGGCGTTGGCGCTATTCGGTGTCGAGCGGCTCGACGATGATCGCCTGCACCGGGCAGGACGCCGCGGCGCGCAACACCTGCACTCGCTGACTGTCATCCGGATTGGGGTCGTAGGTGAGGGCTTCCTCGCCGTTGAGCTTGAGCACCTCAGGAGCAAGGGGCACGCACTGCGCATACCCCAGGCAGCGGTTCAGGTCGACAACGATCCTCATGGCGGCCTCGATCCTCGTGGCTGAAGACCCAATGCTGCGCAGCGTACATCCGGCTGCTAAGCCAATCACGATGATCGCGAAACCTTTTCGGCACCCGGTTGGCGGCTTAAAACTGCAGCGCGGTGAAACGCCAGTCCAAGACTTGCCGTGGCTCGTCGGCGGCGTCGCTGAATGCGTAGACCAGCGATCGCAGACCCAGTAACCCACCCCCGTCGGTCGGCTCGGCGGAGTCGATGTGCAACTCGCTGTACAAAGTGTCGCCCTCATACACCGGACCGGTGTGGTCGCAGGACTGCCAGCCCAACACGGTCGCCAGGTTCGGCAACAGCTTGCTGGCCTGTGCCAGCGCCAGCCCGATGGTGTGGCCGCCGTAAACCAGGCGACGCCCACCTAAACGCGAATCATGATGCACGCCAGCGATATTCAGGGTAAGACGGGCTAGCTCTGGAGCACTGGTGACCACGTCGGCACTACTGTGCAACACCGATCCGGCCAGACCGGCGTCGAAGTGCGGCCCGGTGACCCGCTCGCGAAAAACCTCGCCATTCCAATCGGCGGCAGCCGAGGGTGGCGGAGCCAGATCGGCACCGACCTTCGACAGGTCGTCGGCGTGGTTGCAGCCCTCGGGGTCGGCGCCGGGGCTCAGCGGCAGCATCGCGCAGCGGTAGAAGTCCAGGATCAGCCGGTCTGCCTGGTCGATGGTGGTGATCCGCAGCGCCATCAGCCCGGTGGGCGCCCGCCCCGGCTTCGCGGAGTTCTTCTTGAGCCCGACGACCTCGGTGCGGGTGAACAAGGTGTCGCCGATGGCCGGGAAGCGGAAGAACGTCAGGCCGCGGTAGAACAAGTTGGCTTTGACGTGCTGGGTGGCCAGCGTCGACTGGCCTATCGCGACGTCGCAGACCAGTCCCGGGTGGGCCAGCGGCGCGGGCAGCCTGGTAACCGCGGCGGACAACTCGGCGTCCAGCGGCAGCCGCAACCGGTCGCCGAGGATGCTCTGGTGCACAGCGGCCAACCCGGGGGTCAGTGTCATCGACGGTGCGCCGGTGAAGACCTGACCGGTGTGGACCTGATCGAAGTACGGGCCGACTGTCATCGAGGCCCTCCGCCGAGGCATGCCAACATGGGCCCATGAACGACGACGAGGCGATGTTGGTCGCGACGGTGCGCGAGTTCGTCGATAAAGAGGTCAGGCCGACCGTGCGCGAAGTCGAGCATGCCAACGAGTATCCCGAAGCGTGGGTCGAGCAGATGAAGCGGATCGGCATCTACGGGCTGGCGGTGCCCGAGGAGTACGGCGGCACTCCGGTGTCGATGCCGTGCTACGTGCTGGTCACCCAGGAGTTGGCCCGCGGCTGGATGAGCCTGGCCGGTGCGATGGGCGGCCACACGGTGGTGGCCAAGCTGCTGACCCTTTTCGGCACCGAGGAGCAGAAGCAGCGCTACCTGCCGCCGATGGCCACCGGTGAGCTGCGCGCGACGATGGCGCTCACCGAACCGGGCGGTGGCAGCGACCTGCAGAACATGTCGACCACCGCAGCGCCGGATGGCGCCGATGACGCTGTACTCGTCGTCAATGGCGCCAAGACGTGGATTTCCAATGCACGCCGCTCCGGGCTGATCGCGTTGCTATGCAAGACCGACCCGGCCGCCCAGCCTCGGCACACCGGCATCTCGGTGCTGCTCGTCGAGCACGGGCCGGGGCTCACGGTGTCGCGCGACCTGCCCAAGCTGGGCTACAAGGGCGTCGAGACCTGCGAGCTGTCCTTCGACGACTATCGGGTGCCGCACTCGGCAATCCTGGGTGGCGCTGCGGGCAAAGGCTTTTCGCAGATGATGAAAGGCCTTGAGACAGGCCGCATTCAAGTGGCGTCACGCGCCTTGGGCGTGGCGACCGCAGCCCTCGACGACGCGCTGGCCTACGCGCAGCAGCGGGAGAGCTTCGGTCAGCCGATCTGGAAGCACCAGTCGGTCGGTAACTACTTGGCCGAGATGGCGACCAAGCTCACCGCCGCCCGCCAGCTCACCCGCTACGCCGCCGAGCGTTACGACAGCGGCGAGCGCTGCGACATGGAGGCCGGGATGGCCAAGCTGTTCGCCTCTGAGGTGGCAATGGAGATCGCGCTCAACGCCGTGCGGATCCACGGCGGGTACGGGTATTCCACCGAATACGACGTCGAGCGGTACTTCCGCGATGCCCCGCTGATGATTGTCGGCGAGGGCACCAACGAGATTCAGCGCAACGTCATCGCCGCGCAGCTGGTGTCCCGCGGCGGGATATAGGCGCCTGCCTCGCCGAGTGGCCAGTTAAGACACAGTTCTCATATCACGTGGATTACTTCACCACTCGACGTGTTTAACGCACCGCTTCGACTAACCCCCGTGCACCAGTTGCCACACGCACACTCAGCTGCCTTCCCGTTCCCCCGGGGGCGCTTCGGGATCCCAGCTGCCCGGCAGCATCGGCATTCGCGGTCCCCCGCAGAACTCATCGTCGGAAAGCGTGGTCAACCCCGTCGCCTCGGCGCCATCTTTCGACACCGTCCCGGCAAACCCGAGGGTTCCCGCACCACGATCCGCGGCCACCGTCGCCGCTACTCGCTCCGGGCCCCGCGGCGCGCCCCAGTCCGGGGCGACCTCGACATCCATATTCATAAACTCGTCGCCGTAGCCACGCTGTTTCGCGGGCCGTCGCCGCCGCGCCCGCGCGTGCTCCCGTGCGACCGCCGCGGCCGCCGCAGCCGCCGTATCTGATTGCGGCGCCTTCCCTTTGGCGCTGGAGCCAACCCTTGTGCTCAACTTCGAGCCGAACCCGATACTTGGCGGCCCCACCGCGTAGGGCGGCACAAATCCCGCCCCGCCCGCGGCCGCGGGCGGCGGTGTTGGCGGCGGCGGCGCGGAACCAGCGACAGTGCTCGCCATGGCCGCGGGAGCAGGCGCCGGGGCCATGCCAGGGGAGCCGAAGGACGTAAGAACAGTCGGGGCCAACCCGGCGACCTGCGGCAACAGGCTGGGCGCAGCCACGACCGGTGCCAGCGCCGGCAAAACAGCGGGTTGAGGCAGGCCGGCCAGCTCGCTCACCCCGGCCAGCCCCGCTAAGCCGCCCAATACCCCGACGGGGGCAACCACGGGGATGAGCGGCGAAATTAGGCTGTAACCGATGGCTGCAAAATCGTCCGGGCTCAGGACCAGCAAGAACGGATTAGCCAGGTACACCCACGGATCCGCCAAGAACTTGTTGATTATGTTCTCCACGTACACCACAGGATGCGCCAGGAATTCAAAGACGTGGTCGAAGCCGAACCCAAAATATAGGTGCGACAAAAAGGGGAACTGCGCCAGGAACGTCTCGACGATCTGCTGGATGTACCCCACCGGATCCTGCAAGAAGGCCGCGATGCTGAAGTTCTGGATCACGTTTACCAACGACGCCTGCAGGTTGGACAGGTTCAGCGTGGACGCGTCTTGGACGAGCTGTCCGACTTGGTGACTGGCGCCGCCCCAGGAGTCGCTCCACGTCGACAGCGGTTTTACCACCGCCGGGGCCGGGGTGATTTGTGGCGTCGACGCCACCGCGGTGCTGGAGGTCGCTTCATAGGCGCTCATCGTGCTGGCGGCCTGTATCCACATCCGCACGTAGTCAACCTCGTTGAGTGCAAGCGGGATCGTGTTAATTCCGAAGAAATTGGTCGCAACCAGCACGCCGTGGACCATGTGGTTGGTGGCCAGCTCGGGCAGGGTCGGCATCGCCGCTAGCGCGGCGGTGTGGGCGGCAGCCGCGGTCTCATGCTGGGCGGCCGCTGCGGCACTGATGTCGCTGGCCTGCATCAACCACGCCAGATAGGGCAAATGCGCGGCCACATAGGACTCCGCGCTCGGCCCCTCCCATGCCCCCGCTTGCACGTCGGCCAACACCGCGGAGAGTTCCTGGGCCACCGACGCGTATTCAGCGCTCAACGTGTTCCACGCCCCCGCCGCCGCCAGCAAAGACCCCGGCCCAGGACCACTGCTCAGCAACGCCGAATGCACCTCCGGCGGCGCGGCCATCCAGATGGGCGCCGTCATAATCCGCAGCCAACCAGATATGACGACGCCGCCTCGCCGATCGCACCACTGGTGCCCGACTCGCCCTCCCCGGCCCGAGCTGCAATAGTGCCGGCGTCCCAGTTGCCCACGCCCGTATCGTCCCTCGCTGACGCTGAGTTAAACCTCGCAAGTTAGCATAGCGTTAGCTAACTTGTAGGTCTCCGGAATGCCGTGATCCGATGAACCGGCTGTTCACCCGACGGAAGATGTGCCACGCCGAACCGGAAGTGCCCGCTAGGTTTTCACATCCACCAGGCCCCACGCCAGCGCAGTATCGGCATCAATGCTGCGACCGCTCAGCACCAAATACGCTGTGCGCCAACGTCCTATCCTTCGGCTAACGCTGACGGTACCGCCGGCGCCGGGAATCAGCCCGAGGCTCAGCTCGGGCAGCCCGAACACCGAATCCGGCGCGGCCACAATCCGGCCACAGAAGGCGGCCATCTCCAATCCACTGCCCAATACTTGGCCATGCACTTCGGCGCGGCACGCCGCCCCAAGCCGAGCGGTCACCGCGTCGAGCGCCAGCGCCGGGCTGTGCCGGGTGCGGGCCAGATGCGCGCTGGCCGGGTCGGCGAACGTGCCGAACTCGGCGAGGTCGCCCCCGCTGCAGAACGACGGCCCATTGCCGGTCAGCACCACCTCGTCCACCGACGGATCGAGTTGCGCCACAGCCAATGCCTCCAACAGCGCGGCGCGGGCGTCGGTGGAGAACGCGTTGTGGCGCTGCGGGCGGTTGAACGCGATGTGCAACGTCTCGCCGTCGCGGTGGGCTTGCACCGGATCAGCGATGTCAGGCATTGCGGCCGGGCCGCGTTCGGCCAGCCAGCGGGCGAACTCCGGGCCGGCCTGCAATGTGGAGTAGGCCAGCGACTCGGTCATCACTCCGGACAGCGCCGGCCCAGCCGGATCCACCGAGCGCAGCACGTCATCGCAAGTCGCCACGGCGATCGGCCACTTCTCGGCCCGCGCCGTCAGCTCGTCCAGCGCCGCATCGATCGATGCGACGGTGACCGCCCTGCGGTCGCCGGTCTCATCCTCGGTGAGGGTGAATGTCGCGTGCTGCAACCAAAATTCAGCTGCGCCCGCCAACGACCCGACGGCCACCACCGGGGCGCCGCAGAACGCGGTGTCGACGTCGGAGGCCGGCTCCGACACCCCGACGACGCGCAGAGTCACACCGAATACTTCTTGACCAGTTCGTGTTTGAACATTTTTCCGGTATCGGTGCGCGGCAGCTGTACTTCGAACGAGATCGACCGCGGACACTTGTAATGCGCCAACCGCTCACGCAGCCAGGTGACCAGATCACCCGCGAACTCATCGGTCGCGTCCGCCGGATCGACAGTTTGCACCGCCGCTTTGACGCTTTGGCCCATCTCGTCGTCGGGAATGCCAAACACCGCCGCGTCAAGCACCTTTGGATGGGTGACGAGCAGGTTCTCGGCTTCCTGCGGATAGATGTTGACGCCACCGGAGATGATCATGTGGTGTCGACGGTCGGTGAGGAACAGGTAGCCGTCCTCGTCGACATAGCCGACGTCGCCCACCGTGGTCCAGCCGTGCTTGTCATGCGCGGCCGCCGTCTTCTCCGAGTCGTTGAGGTATTCGAAGGAAAAGCCTCCCTCGAAATAGATTTCGCCTGGTTCTCCGGGCGGCAATTCGTTGCCGTCCTCGTCGAGGATGTGGAGTTGGCACATCATCGGCTTGCCGACCGAGCCGGGGTGGGCCAGCCACTCGTCGGCGCTGATCAACGTCGATCCGATGGCTTCCGAGGAGGCGTAGTACTCGTCGACGATCGGCCCCCACCAGTCGATCATCTGTTTCTTGATCTCCACCGGGCACGGGGCCGCCGCGTGCATGACCCGTTCCAGGCTGGACAAATCGAACGAATTACGCTTTGCCTCAGGTAGTTTCAGCATTCGGGTGAACATGACGGGCACGAATTGGCCGTGCGTCACCCGGTGGCGCTGGATGGCGTCCAGGCAGCCTTCGGGATCGAACTTCTCCATCACGACCGTGGTGATGCCGCCGGCCTGCACGGTCATCGACCACACTGACGGCGCGGTGTGATACAGCGGCGCCGGACTGAGATAGACCGCGTCCGGGTGCATCCAGAATCCGACCAGGGCCGACATCATGCCCGGGGCCTCGGCGGGCGAGACGTGCGGTAGCTCCCGTTTGATTCCTTTGGGCCGGCCGGTGGTCCCCGAGGAGTACTGCAGCAGGTCGCCTTCGATTTCGTCGTCGATCGGCGTATCCGGTTGATCGGCAACACATTCGGGGTAACACTGCCAGCCGTCGAGGTCATCATCGGCGATCAGCAGCAGTTCCGGCAGGCCGCCCGGAAGGTGCTCGGCGAGGTTCTCGCAGGTCTTGCGCAGCGCGGCCGAACCGATGATCGCCTTGGCGGCGCTGTTGTCGATGATGTAGGCCGCTTCCGGTGCGGTCAGGTGCGTGTTGATCGGCACGTAGTACAGCCCGGCCCGCCGCGCCGCCCACATCACCACGTGGATGTGCTCGTTGTTCTCCATCAGGATCGCGACCGCGTCGCCTTCAACCAGGCCGGCCCGCCGGAAGTAGTGCGCCAACCGATTGGCCCGGGCTTCCAGTTCGTCGAACGTGATCACCGTGCCGGACGGGTGAAGAATGATGGCGGGTTTGTTGCCTCCACCTTGGCCGGAGGTGTGCTGGCGAATCTGCATGGGCAGACTTTACCGCCGCAAAAATTGACAGCTGTCAAGAGGGCGTGATCGGCTGTGGACCTACCCCTCGTGCACCGGCGCGGGCCGGTGCGGGTGACCACCGTGCCGCTTGGCCTGACCGGCGAACGGCGCGGACAGCGTCGGCAGCAGTTGGCGGCGATTGCTCACCACCGCAACAACAGCCACCACCGCATACACCGCGCTGATGGCCAAGCGCCCTTCGGTCGAGGTGAGCGGGAACTGCACGACGAACAAACCGAGTAGCAGCCAGGCGGCCCAGCGCTGGAACCGCAAGCCGAGCAACAGCGTCACACCCATCAACGTCTGCGCGGCGGTCAACACGATCTCCTCGATTTGGCGGCTGTCCAGATGCATCGAGGCACTTCCTCCGCCGAGCATGAACGCCACCGGCAGCGACCCGATGAGCAAGGTCCACTGGTTGACCTTCGCCGAGACCAGCGTCGAGATTGCGGCGCCACCCTTGCCCCGGGCCGCGAAGATGGTCGCGATGATGAACTCCGGGGCCTCCGATGCGAGCGGGGCCAGCCACTGCACCAACAGGAAGCGGTCGATACCCAGCTGGGTGCCGGCGCTAATCAAGTTGTCGGCGAACGGTTTTGCGCAGGTCACGATCACCGCGGCCGCGAAAATGAACAGCCCGGACACCGCGGCCCGGCGCACCCGGTCGGGCAGTGCGCCCAGCGCCGCCGCAGTGCCGACCAACTCGGGCTCCTCGACCTCGCCGCGGCTCAGCTTGTACAGGTAGAAGCCGAACCAGCCCAGCAGAGCCACGCCGAAGGCGATGTGGATGCCGCCGGTAACCGGGATGAGGAAGGCGACCACCCCGGCGATCATCAGGAAACCGATCTCCACCCGGTTACTGGCATCGAGATCCAGTCCGCCGACTCTGCGGCCGGTCGCCCGGCGCGCCACCAGCACACTGACCAGAACGACGACCGGCCACCCCAGACCCATCAGCAGCCGATTCGAGCCGGTCATGTTCGCGGCCGCGTACTGCGTGTAGGCAGGCACGTGGCCGGCGGTGTACGCGTAGTACAGGTCGACGGCGTACTCGGGCAGCACGGCGATGACGGCCAGCACGGCCACCGCGAGGCTGCCGGACACGTCAATCTGAGCGGCTTCCGCGGCCCAGGCCAACACAAAGCTGGCACCCACGACGGCGCCACCGAAGACGAGTAGACCCAGAACGGGCTCGAGGTGGACACCAAGGATGCGCAGCACCAAAGCGGGGCAAATGACAACGCTGACGATCGCGAGCGAACGGAATAACGTCCCCGACGGTGCACCTGACTCCGTTACAGGGCACGCGATGATCGTCACGTCGCCAAGGTACCCGCCGAGCATCTATCCAGCAACATAGCCTGGCTACTGAACGGATGCGGCCTACGAATCAAATTTGCTGGTCAGCAAGGTCGCAATCGAGAATTCGGCTGACCGATCTTTCGTATGTGGCTACCCTGCAGCAGCCGCGGGGGTGCTTAGTCGGACTCGGCCAGACGCTGCTTGAGCGCCTCGAACTCGTCCCGGACACCGGTGGGCAGCTTGTCGCCGACGAACTCGAACCACTCCTCGATCAGCGGGAGCTCCTGGCGCCACTCGTCGGCGTTGACCGCCAGCGCGCGGTTCACGTCGGAGGCGTCGACATCGAGGTTGGTCAAGTCGAGGTCATCGGAGGTGGGAACGACGCCGATCGGGGTCTCCTGGCCACCCGCCTGGTGTTCGATGCGGTCGACGATCCACTTGAGCACCCGGCTGTTCTCACCGAAGCCCGGCCAGAGGAACTTGCCGCCCTCGCCACGCCGGAACCAGTTGACGAAGAACACCTTCGGCAGCTTGGACTCGTCAGAGTTCTTACCGAGGTCGATCCAGTGCTGGAAGTAGTCGCCGACGTTGTAGCCGAGGAACGGCAGCATGGCCATCGGGTCGCGGCGCACGGCGCCGACCTTGCCCTCGGCCGCGGCAGTCTGCTCGCTGCCCATCGTGGCTCCCATGAACACGCCGTGCTGCCAGTCGCGGGCCTCGGTCACCAACGGCACGGTGGTCTTGCGACGAGCACCGAACAGGATGCCCGAGATCGGCACGCCCTGCGGGTCGTCCCACTCCGGCGCCAGGATCGGGCACTGTGACATCGGGGTGCAGTAACGCGAGTTCGGATGCGCGGCTTTGGTTTCCGTCTCGCGGAGGAGCCAGTCGTTGCCCTTCCAGTCGATCAGGTGATCCGGCTCGCCCTCCAGGCCTTCCCACCACACGTCACCGTCATCGGTGAGTGCGACGTTGGTGAAGACGGTGTTGCCCGCCGCGATGGTCTTCATGGCGTTGGGATTGGAGTCCCAGTTCGTGCCGGGTGCGACGCCGAAGAAACCGAATTCCGGGTTGACCGCGTAGAGCCGGCCGTCCTTGCCGAACCGCATCCAGGCGATGTCGTCACCGAGGGTCTCGGCGCGCCAGCCCGGAATCGTCGGCTGCAGCATCGCCAGGTTGGTCTTGCCACAGGCCGAGGGAAAGGCAGCGGCGAAGTAGTACGCCTTGTTCTCCGGCGAGATCAGCTTGAGGATCAGCATGTGCTCGGCGAGCCAGCCCTCGTCATGGGCCATCGCCGAGGCGATCCGCAATGAATAGCATTTCTTTCCCAGCAACGCATTTCCGCCGTAGCCGGATCCGAAGCTCCAGATTTCCCGGGTCTCGGGAAAGTGTGTGATGTATTTCGTGTCGTTGCACGGCCACGGCACGTCTTTTTGCCCTGGCTCCAGCGGAGCGCCGATCGAGTGCAACGCCTTCACGAAAAAGCCGTCATCGCCAAGCTTTTCCAATGCGGCCTTGCCCATTCGTGTCATCACCTTCATCGAGGCGACGACGTACTCGGAGTCGGTGATCTCCACGCCGAGCTTGGGGTCCTCGGCTCCGAGCGGGCCCATGCAGAACGGGACGACCCACATGGTGCGTCCGCGCATGCAGCCGCGGTACAGCTCGGTCATGGTGGCCCGCATCTCGGCGGGCGGCTTCCAGTTGTTGGTCGGGCCCGCGTCGACCTCGCGCTCCGAGCAGATGAAGGTCCGCGACTCGACCCGCGCCACGTCGGACGGGTCCGACAGCGCCAGGTAGGAGTTCTTGTGCTTCTTCTCGTTGAGCTTCGTGAAGGTGCCGGCCTCCACCAGTTGGTCGGCGAGCCGCTGCCACTCCTCGTCGGAGCCATCCGCGAAGACCACCCGGTCCGGCTGGGTCAGCTCGGCGACCTCCTCGACCCAGGACAGCAGTCCTTGGTGGTTCGTCGGGGCGGTATCCAGACCAGGAACGGTCGCTGAAGTCATCAAAATCTCCTGCACTCGCTTTTGCACGTGTTGCGCGGCTGGTTTTGCGCGGCGGCCTCAACACAGGTTATCCCGAGGTGGATACCCATAAAAAGCCGAGGGTGTATTGGTTAACTCACAGGAACGATTCAGAACGCGTTGTCTGCGGTGTCTGCCGGTGAACTTTCGTCAATTCCCTCATCGCCACCATCAGCGGGCACCGACTCCTCGGACGGGACGCCCACGTCGTCGGACGCGGTGCCGGCGTCATCCTCGGGCTGCTCGGGCTCTGCGCCCTCGCCGAGCGCCGCCCGAACCGCCTCGAGGGCGGCCAGCAGGGTCGGCATCTCCCGACCACGCAGTGCGGCGGCGCGCGCGCCGACGACGGAGTGCTCGCGCAGCTCGGTGTCGATGACGCTGACCTGCTCGGCGACCCGGGTGCTCTCGCCCTCGTCCTGCTCGCCCAGCGCGGCGGTGAGCGACGACTCCGCCGCGACCACCCGAGTCGCCACCAGTTGCTCGACGGCGGACTGCAGTAGCGCGGTCGCCTCGCCGGCCCAACGGTCGAGCAGTCCGCGGTCGCGTAGCAGCCCGCGGGTGTTGATCACCCAGACCGTGAGCGCCAGGCCTATCGCTGCACATGCGACGGCTCCGGCCAGCGTGAGGCCGGGCGTGAGGTCGGCCAGCAGCCGACTGAGCGTCAGCGCCACCCCTAACCCGAAGCCGGCGCCCACCAGCATCATCAGCCGGGTCTCCAGCTTGCGCGACTTCAGCTGCGGCGCCGGCAGGTCGATCGTCGGGAGCGGGCCCGAGGCCCGCGCGTCGAAGGGGAGGCCCAACCCCTGCGCCATGTCGGACAGATGCGTGGTGGTGCCGCTGTCGACCTCGGCAATCACCTCGTTGAGGCGAACGCCCGCATAGGACTCGAACTCACCCAGCTTGGCCCTGGTCAGGCTCGCGGCATCTTCCTGCAGCTCGGAGCGGACCGAGGCGCAGCGGTTGCGTGCGAAGTAGGACAGCTGAACCCGCGCCTGCTGGGTTTGGCTGCGCAGCGCGATCGTCCGCTCGGACTTGGACAGCCGCCGCTGCCGCAGAATCGCGCTGCGCTCGTCCCGCAACGCCTCGACCCGGGCCCGCCGGCCCGCGCCATCGGCGTCGCGATCGTGTCTGTCGACGACGGTCTGGAGCCGGGAGTTCCACGCCCGCAACCTGTTTCGGCGCGGAAGGTCCGTGTCGGCAAGTCGATCGGATACCGCGGTGGCAAGGTCGTCGATCCGTGGTTCACCGGATTCGGGCGCCGCGGCCACCCCGACCCACGGCACGTCGCGATAGCGCGCGGCGTGGGATGTCAGTACCTCACGGTCGCTGGCCAGGACCTCTTCCCAGTTGCGGTGGACGTCGATCTTGGACACCGCCCCGATCACCGCGTCGGTCTCAGCCGTCGACGCGTCGAGCAGTGCACAGTCGGACTCGGTCAACGAGGCGGCCGCCGAGACCACGAACACCACCGCCGTCGGCGCTTCGCCGGGCTGCAGGTCCGTCGACTCGACGAACTTCTGGTCGGGCAGCCGTTCGGTCAGCGCGGCTACGACGCCGGTCACGCCGGCCAGCCACGGCCCGGTGACCAGCACGACGTCGAGCCGGTTGATGCTCGGCGCGTCGAGTCGGGGCCCGATCGCGGCGACCATCGCATCCACCTCGGCAACCGTGTCGTTGCTTGGCTTCTTGGTCACACCGCCCCTCCGACCTTCGTCCACAGCCGGAGCGAGCCCCTGACGATGTCGGCGCCGCAGGCGCGATGGGCACCGGTGACCGGTCCGCGCCGGTAGCGCTGCCAGTGCACCGCACGGCGCAAATGCACATCAGCGGTGTCGCCGCGATCGACCTCGATGCCGATCGCCTCGACGACGTCCACCGCGGCCATCATCCGGGCGACCACCGTGTCGTCGCGGGTCAGGAACGCGCTGATCCGCTGGTCGGTGACGGCTAGCGTCTCCAGTTCGGCGACTGCATCAAGTACACGCTGGTAGCGCACCTGCGCACCGAGCGCCTCGATCTTGTCGGCGACCTCGTCAATACAGCTCAGACTCCGAAGCAAGGCATCGACGGCGGCGCGGGTGGCTCCGCGGCGAATCGCGACCGTCGCCTGCGCGACACCGAACTCGTCGAGCGCGCCGATCAGCCGACGGCGCACATTCGCGTCCACTGGGTGCCCACCGGCCAGCGTCTGCAGGCCTGCCCACACGCCGTCATCGAGCAGGTCGTCGAGCGCGAGGATCCCCACCAAAGGCTCGATCGGCGTGCCGGCGTGGACGGACAGCTGCGCACACCGGGCCCTCGCCGCATTCGTCGGTCCGTGCGGGTGGCAGCCGGATGCAGTCGTCGCGATCAGATCTGCCTTGTTCAGGACCGCGAGCATCGGCCGCCGGGCTGTGGACAGCGCGTCGAGGTCCTCGGGCTTAGCCACTTCAGCGAGCACGTAGACGTCCAGGTCGGCGGCCGACGAGGTGGTCAGGGCGATCGTCCCGCGCAGCTCACCGGCCAGCGTCAGAGCGTGCGCAACTGTGCGGCGGCCGACGCCGTTGCGGCCCGCTACCGCCACCCGCAACGGGGTGGCCAGCCGCCTGGCAATCGCGGCGCAGCGCGGGTCCGAAACCGCGGCCGCAAACTGCTCCAGCTCTTCGACGAAAATCGGATGCCCCTATCCGCTCATAATTCGCCTTGCAGTTGCTGCTAACGACCCATTGTGGCCGAGCAGCTGCCGTTTGCTGCGCAGCACCACGGGTATATCGGTCGAATGGTGACATTTGCACGGCCCCGAAGCGAGTCACCACATACCAGCCAAAGGCAACTGTTGGGTATCAATCTGCACCGCGGGCAGCACCATGATGGATTCATGGGTAACGATGAACGGATGCGCGCGCAGCCCTCGGTGGACGCGGCCTCACCGCCCACGTCTGCCCCGATCCCGCCTGCCGCGCGTCTGAGCGGTTATCGCCGCAACACCAATTTCCGCTCGCGGCGCTCTCAGTTGTCGTCCGCTCAGCACCGAACCTGGGAGAGGCTGTGGCCCGAACTCGGCTACGTCGCCACGCCACGACACGACCCCGAAGCCCCGGCCGAACCGCTGGACACGCACGCCTGGTTCGGTCGCGACGCGCCACTCGTTCTTGAAATCGGCTGTGGCACAGGAACTTCCACACTGGCGATGGCGCAGTCCGAGCCAGACGTCGACGTGGTCGCGGTGGAGGTGTATCGCCGCGGCCTGGCCCAGCTGCTCTCCGCTATCGACCGCGAAGGTGTCACCAATATCCGGCTGATCCGCGGCGACGCCGTCGACGTGTTGGACCAGTTGATTGCGCCCGGCTCCCTGAGTGGGGTGCGGGTGTTCTTCCCAGACCCGTGGCCGAAAGCCCGTCACCACAAGCGCCGGCTGTTGCAGCCCGCAACGGTGACCATGATCGCTGACCGGCTGCGTCCCGGCGGAGTGCTGCACGCCGCTACCGACCATGCCGGCTACGCCGAGCAGATCGCCGCGGTCGGCGACGCCGAACCCAGGTTGGCCAGGCTGGATGCCCGCGCCGATACGCCGATCTCCATCGTCCGCCCCGTCACGAAGTACGAGGGTAAGGCCCAGGATGCCGGCAGTGCCGTCGCCGAATTTTTATGGGAGCGCCGCGCCGAGGGGACCCGCCCATGAGCCTCACTGAAGAAACAACCAGCGCCCCGGTGCTGACCGGCGACCCCATCGCCGGAGGAGCGCCGACGGCGCGGCAGGTACTTCTGGTCTGGGATGCGCCAAACCTGGACATGGGCCTGGGATCCATCCTGGGTCGTCGTCCGACCGCGACGGAACGGCCCCGCTTCGACGCGCTGGGCCGCTGGCTGTTGAGCCGGACGGCCGAAGTCGCCGCCAACCGGGACGACGTGTCGGCCGAGCCGGAGGCCACCGTGTTCACCAACATCGCGTCGGGCAGCGCCGACGTGGTCCGACCGTGGGTCGATGCATTGCGCAATGTCGGCTTCGCCGTCTTCGCCAAGCCCAAGCTCGACGAGGACAGCGACGTCGACAGCGACATGCTCGCGCACATCGCGCAGCGGTCGCAGCAGGGCCTGGCGGCGCTGATGGTGGCGTCCGCCGATGGTCAGGCCTTCCGAATTCCGCTGGAGGAAATCTCTCGCGACGGGATACCCGTTCAAGTGCTCGGATTTCGCGAACATGCTAGTTGGGCGCTAGCGTCGGATACCTTGGAGTTTGTCGACCTGGAGGACATCGCGGGTGTTTTCCGGGAGCCGCTGCCGCGGATCGGACTCGATTCGCTGCCTGAGAAGGGGGCGTGGCTACAACCGTTCCGGCCACTGTCCTCGTTGCTGACCTCGCGTGTCTGACAACTCAAAACTTATGCGCGGGTCGTTGCAGATCCAGTAAGGAGCTTACGTGTTCGCCTGGTGGGGACGAACTGTATATCGCTACCGGTTCATCGTGATCGGCGTGATGGTGGCGCTGAGCCTGCTCGGCGGCATCTTCGGGATCAGCCTCGGCAAGCACGTCACACAGAGTGGGTTCTACGACGACGGCAGCCAGTCAGTCAAGGCATCGGTACTCGGCGACAACACCTACGGGCGCGACCGCACCAGCCACATCGTCGCGACCTTCACCGCACCCAAGTCGCTCAACGACCCAGCGTGGCAGCACAAGATCGTCGACGAGCTCAACGCTTTCAAGAAAGACCACCCGGATCAGGTGGTCGGCTGGGCCGGCTGGCTGGCCGCACCGACCAGCACCGACTCCGTCATCAAGGGCATGGCCAGCGAAGACGGTAAGCACACGTTCGTCAGCATCCCCCTCAAGGGCAACGACGACGACACGATTCTGACCAATTACAAGGTCATCGAGCCGGATCTGCAGAAGCTCAACGGCGGCAAGGTCCAACTCGCCGGCCTGGAGCCGATCGCCAACGCATTGACCGGCACCATCGCAACTGACCAGAAGCGCATGGAAGTGCTGGCGCTGCCGCTGGTAGCGGTGGTGCTTTTCCTGGTGTTCGGCGGTGTGATCGCAGCCTCGCTGCCGGTGATGGTGGGCGGCCTGAGTATCGCCGGTTCGCTCGGCATCTTGCGATTCATCACGATGTTCGGGCCCTTGAGTTTCTTCGCTCAACCAGTCGTGTCCATGATGGGTTTCGGTATTGCCATCGACTACGGGCTGTTCGTGGTGAGTCGTTTCCGTGAGGAGATCGCCGAGGGGTACGACACCGAGGCCGCAGTACGCCGAACGGTGATGACAGCCGGTCGCACGGTCGTGTTCTCGGCTGTCCTGATCGCCGCGTCGGCGGCCAGCCTCTTTTTGTTGCCGCAGGGCTTCGTCAAATCGCTGACCTACGCGGTAATCATCTCGGTCACGCTGGCTGCGGTGCTGTCGATCACGCTGCTGCCGGCCTGCCTGGCAGTCCTCGGCACCCACGTCGACGCGCTCGGCGTGCGGACCCTGTTCCGGATACCTTTCCTGGCGAACTGGAAGCCGTCGCGGGCCTACCTGAACTGGCTGGCCGATCGGCTGCAGAAGACCAAAACCCGCGAAGAGGTGGAGGCCGGATTCTGGGGCAAGCTGGTCAACGTCGTCATGAAGCGGCCGCTGGTGTTCGCCATTCCCATCGTCATCGGGATGATCGCGCTGGTCATCCCACTGCACAACCTCTCCTTCGGCGGGATGAGCGAGAAGTATCTGCCGCCGGACAACTCGGTACGTCTAGCGCAGGAGAACTTCGACAAACTCTTCCCCGGCTATCGCACCAACCAACTGACGTTGGTGATAAAGAGCGACAACCACAGCAAAATCACCGATCAGCAAGTCGCCGAGATTCGTAATGACGCCGCGTCGATCACCGGGTTCACCGACACCACCTGGCAGGAACGGGCCTGCCCCACGATCGAGGGCAACCCGTGCGTCTCGGGACAGAATGCAAGCCACCCCAAGGACGACTCGGTTCGGGTGATCCAGAACGGTCTGGCGAAGGCGAGCGACGCCGCGAAGAAGCTGTCCGAGCTGCGATCGGTCACGCCCCCGCGGGGCCTGACCGTGCTGGTTGGTGGCGTTCCCGCGCTGGAGCAGGACAGCATCCACAGCTTGTTCGACAAAGCACCGCTGATGCTGGTAGTGCTGCTGACCACGACGATGCTGCTGATGTTCCTGGCGTTCGGATCGGTGGTGCTGCCGATCAAGGCCGCGGTGATGAGCGCGTTGACCTTGGGCTCCACGCTGGGCATCCTGACCTGGATCTTCGTCGACGGACATCTCTCAAGCTGGCTGAATTTCACGCCGACACCATTGATGGTCGTCCTGATCGCGTTGGTTGTCGCCGTGGGATTCGGCCTGGCCACCGACTACGAGGTCTTCCTGGTCTCGCGGATGGTGGAGGCCAGAGCGCGCGGCATGTCCACCGCCGAGGCCATCCGGATCGGTACCGCGACCACCGGTCGCCTGATCACCGCGGCCGCATTGGTGCTCGCCGTGGTCGCCGGTTCGTTTGTGTTCTCCGATTTGGTGATGATGAAGTACCTGGCGTTCGGGCTGATGGCGGCACTGCTGTTGGACGCCACCGTCGTCCGGATGTTCCTGGTGCCCTCGGTGATGAAACTGCTCGGCGACGACTGCTGGTGGGCGCCGATGTGGATGAAACGACTGCAGAACCGGCTGGGGCTCGGTGAGATTCACCTACCCGACGAGCGCAAGTTGCCGCCGCGGACGCGGTCGTCCCGACCGGCGTCCAC
>NZ_JBAPMI010000234.1:0-19559 GCF_049278535.1 Mycobacterium sp.
GGACCGAGCGTGATGTGACGATCATCGACGCCTTCGAAGCGATCGGGGCCTGCGCCCGCGGGCTGATGTCCCGCGCGGACGTCGACACAATCGAGCGGGCCATCTGTCCCGGCGAAGGCGCGTGCGGCGGCATGTTCACCGCCAACACGATGGCCAGCGCCGCCGAGGCACTGGGCATGTCGCTGCCGGGCAGCGCCGCTCCCCCGGCCACCGACCGCCGGCGCGACGGCTACGCACGCCGCAGCGGTGAAGCGGTGATCAACCTGTTGCGCCGCGGCATCACCGCCCGCGACATCTTGACCAAGGAAGCCTTCGAGAACGCGATCGCGGTCGTGATGGCGTTCGGCGGCTCGACAAACGCGGTGCTGCACCTACTGGCCATCGCCCATGAGGCCGAGGTGGAGCTGTCGCTCGCGGACTTCAGCCGCATCGGCGCGAAGGTGCCGCACCTGGCCGACGTCAAGCCGTTCGGCAAGCACGTGATGTTCGACGTCGATCGCATCGGCGGCGTGCCGGTGGTGATGAGGGCACTGCTGGATGCCGGCCTGCTGCACGGCGATTGCCTGACCGTCACCGGCCGGACCATGGCCGAAAACCTCGCGCACATCGCCCCGCCCGACCCGGACGGCAAGGTGCTGCGGGCGTTGGACAATCCCATCCACCCCACCGGCGGGATCACCATCCTGCACGGTTCGTTGGCGCCCGAGGGCGCGGTGGTCAAGTCCGCCGGTTTCGACTCCGACGTGTTCGAAGGCACCGCAAGGGTTTTCGAACGGGAGCGGGCAGCACTGGACGCCCTGGAAGACGGCACCATCACGCACGGTGACGCGGTGGTGATCCGCTACGAAGGCCCCAAGGGCGGTCCCGGAATGCGGGAAATGCTCGCCATCACCGGCGCGATCAAGGGCGCCGGACTGGGTAAGGATGTGCTGCTGCTGACCGACGGCCGATTCTCGGGCGGCACCACCGGCCTGTGCGTCGGGCACATCGCCCCGGAGGCGGTCGACGGCGGACCGATCGCTTTCCTGCGCGACGGCGACCGGATCCGCCTCAACGTCGCCAAGGGCACCCTGGACGTGCTGGTTGACGCTGACGAATTCGATTCCCGCCGTGAAGGTTTCACCCCGTTGCCGCCCCGCTTCACCTCGGGCGTGCTGGCCAAGTACATCAAGCTGGTGGGATCGGCGGCCAACGGAGCGATCTGCGGGTAGCCGCGTGCCGCTTTCCTGGCCCGACCGCGGTTAGCGGCCGCCGCCCGCGCGTTGCAGAGTCAGCCGCAGTGCGTGCAGCGCGCGGTGCAATTCATGCTTGATGAACTCATCATTGGTCCCCAGTTCGGCGGCGATCTGCGTCGTCGTCCACCCGAGATAGTGCGAGCTGTAAATCATGGCACGCTGTGGATCGGACAGTTGGGCCATCGCCGCCCTGACAATCGCGGCCTCCCGCTGAGGGTGCCGCGCCAAGTCGGTCTGTGGACGCCTCCCCTCGGCCCGGCCCCGATTCGCAGGTGCGACAGGGCAACTCTGGGCGTATTGCGCGGATGAAGGCCATTGTTTTGGCCCTTGCCGGCCGCAACCGGGATCTTCCACGGTGCATTCTCGCCCGCAGCGCATCGACGATTCGACATCCGAACCATTCGGATTCACTCTCGCGCCCGCTTCCGGTTACACTATCCGGTATTTGTCATCAATGTATACAGTTAAGCCAGAACTGTGTCAATCCCGACAAATCTGGTCAACTGTGTATGCTGCGACATATGTCCACAGCGCCGAACTTTCAGGCGGAGGTTCGCCAATTGCTACGCGCCCGCGTCTTGGACGCGGCCTATGCGTTGGTCTGCGCCGAGGGCTGGAAGGCGGTGAACATGTCACGCATCGCCACCACCGTCGGCATCAGCCGTCAAGCGCTGTACAAGGAGATCGGCGCGAAGGAGGCACTGGGCCAGGCTCTGGTCCAAAGGGAGACCGACCGATTCATCACCGGGGTCATTTCGGCGCTGCATGGCCATCCAGACGACGTGGCCGCTGGTCTTGCGGCCGGTGCGGCCTTTACCCTGCGCGCCGGCGCCGACGACCCACTGGTCAAAGCGAGCCTTACCCGCGCTCGCGACGCGGAGGTCGGCCTGACTCCGCTATTGACGGTGGGACCGAGTCCCATCTGGCGCGGTGCGATGAACACGATCGCCGCGGCCGCTCGGAATTTCTATGATCTTCCGGACCCCATCGACCGGCACTTGGACTCGATCGTCGAAGTCGACGTCCGTTTGACCTTCAGCCATATGCTGCAACCCATGAGCACGATCGACGATGCCGCCCGGCAGATTTATGCGACTGTGCGCGCTCTGCTCGACGCCGCTACGGCCCAGGGTGGGTAAGAACGCTGGACATCGCTGATCGACTTCACCTTGACGTCCCAGTCGGTCAGGCCGGAATGGGCGGGGGTCTTGCCGGCGGGCCACTGGCCGCAGCGGTGGCGAAAGCGGGCGGCCTGGGCACCCTGGGATTGGCGAAGCCCGGTCAATTGCGAGCGGCGATCAATCACGTTCGCGCTGAGGCCCCGGACCGCGCTGTCGCGGTGAACCTGTTGATGCACTTCGCCCGTCGTAGCCACATCGCGGTGTGCGTCGATGAGGGCGTCGAGGTTGTGGTGGTGGCGTTCGGCGGCGATCGCGGCATCGTCGAGCATCTGCGCGATGCCGGAATCTTCGTCTTCGTGATGGTCGGTTCTGAAGCTCAAGCGCGACTGGCAATCGGTTGGGGCGCTGACGGTTTGATCGCCCAGGGACGCGAGGCAGGCGGCCATCTGGTCGGAACCATGCCTGCGCTCGACTTTCTGCCACACGCGCGAGCGGCGGCCGGTCAGCGGCCCGTCTTCCTCGCCGGCGGGATCGCCACCGGCGAGGACACCCGCCGGGCGCTGGACACCGGAGCCGATGGCGTTATCGCCGGAACGCGGTTTCTGATGACGCATGAGGCCAATGCGCATCCGCAGTATCAGCGACGAATCCTCGACGCCGAAACAACCATGGAAACCACACTTTTCGGCCTCAGCTGGCCGCTTCGGCATCGCGTGATCCCCAATGCCGCCACACGGCGGTGGTGCCGCAGCGATGGAACCACCAAAGCGTTGCCCGCTGGCCTTAACGCCAGCAGCCGCTGGCTGGCGGTGCTGGGATATTTCGACGCCGGCGCGCTCATCCGCGTGCAGTCGCCGCGACGGCCGCTGTTCACGCCGCTGGCCCCGCTGAGCGGCATGCCGGATTCTTCGGTGGACGCCGGAGCGCTTTACGCCGGTGACACGGCGCTGCGGATCAGCGAGGTCATCTCCGCGCAGCAGGCCGTGAACGACCTGGCGCCCTGACGGTTACTTCACCAGCGCGATCGCAAAGCCGTCCCAGTGCTTGGCGCCCACCGTCTGTAGCACCGCGGTGTCGAGTTGGGGGTGCTCCCCCATCAGCTCGAGCACTTTGCGCGTCCCGCGCAGCACGGCGTCCTGGTCGGGCGACAGTATCGCCCCCTCCCGAATCACGTTGTCCACCACGATCACTGAGCCGGGTTGAGTGAGCTTGACGGCCCACTCCAGGTAGCCGGGATTGTTCTCCTTGTCCGCATCGATGAACACCAGGTCGAATGGACCGCCGTTGACGCTTGGCAAGGTATCCAGGGCGGCGCCGACCAGCACCTCCACCCGATCGCTGAGACCGGCACGATCGATGTTGGCCCGGGCCACCTCGGCGTGCTTGGGCTCGTATTCCAGCGTGGTGACCCGACCGGCCGGACCCGCGCCGCGGGCTAACCAAATCGTGCTGAAGCCGCCCAGCGTGCCGATCTCCAAGATGCGCCGGGAGCCGGTCGCGGCGGCCAGCAGGCTCAGGAACTTGCCCTGTTGCGCCGAGACGGCGATTTTCGGCAACCCGGCCGCGTCGCTGGCCTCGAGCGCCGCGGACAACACGGGATCGTCGTCGAGCACGGTGGTGTCCAAGAATTCGTCGACGTCGGCAGGGGTTGGCTTTTGGGTCATGAGGCAACGCTAGTCCGGCGACGAGGCGGGCCGCCACCGCGTTTGCCGTCCTTGCTCTATACCCCCCAGGGGTATACGATACCTGGTGTCCGGTCCCGATTCAGAAGAGGTGGGAAATGTCCGACGACGCAGGAACCCTGTTGAGCTGTGGTCACGATGGCTGCGGCTGTCGCGTTCGTATCGAGGTCGCATGTCACTGCTCTGACACTGAGCAGGCCTACATCTGCAAGTGCGGCGACGAGATGGTCGCCGTCAGCTAACGCACGCCCTCTTTCGTGTAAACCACCCGCAGTACGTGCCCGACTTCGGGCCCCATGACCAGTTCGGCCAGGGTGCACAGCGTCGTGGCGTACTGCGACCCATGCGCCGGGTTCACCTCACATAGGTGATGTGCGATCTCGTGCAGCACCACCAGTTCACGCATCGCCCAGTCGGCCTCTTGGCGGCTGGGTACCGCGATAACCCCTGTGCCATCTCGGTTTTCGTAGTGAGCAGCGGTCGAGGCCCGTCGGGCCCGCACTCGCAAGGGCGCCACCTCGGGCCACTGCCGTCGCACCGCAGGCAGCGCCAGCACGTCGTCGACATAGCGGCGAACCGCGGCCAACGAGCCGAACCGCGCCTCGGGCGGCAGCGTCAACTGCGTGCCGAAGAATTCCACACTGTTCGAGCCGTGTTCGGCGGCACGGTCGAACAGCGTTCGCACGAATTCCTCGGCGGCGTAGACCTTCGAGCGCTGCGAGTCCCGAGCAGACGAATTGTCGGCGCTCACCGCTCCAGCGCACTCCGTGCCCCGGAGAGCTCCGGGCCGCTGCCCAGCCTGGCCCGCTTTCCGGCCCGGTCACCGGCCCGCCGCGCCGCCGACGAATAGCCGGCGGTGGCGCGGCTGGCCTGCCAGGTGCCACGCGCCTTCGAGGCGGTCCGATAATAATCGCGAAGCTCTAACTCCTTGTTCCGCAACGCTATTGCCGTGCCGGGTGGACGACGGCGGTCCTTCTTCGCTTCTCGCTGGGTCTGCTCGCGGGCCTCGGCCAACCGCTGCCCGACCCGCGCGCCGAACGCCAGCTGAAAATTCAGCCGGGCGGTGATCGTCGGGGTCGGCCGATGCGCACCCGACGAGATGTAGGTGTCAGACGCGCGGACCATCTGGACGACCAGGCTGGCATACAGCGCGTGGGTGGCGTCGATGTCCTCGGCGAAGCCGTAGGCGTAAACGAACGTCGAGTTCGACGCGACGTCGCACCGGATGTCGTTGGCCGACGCGATCACCACGAACAGCTGCACGTAGGTCCGCAGACCCTTGGTGCCGGCCGCGCCGATGGTGATCGTGCGCTGCACCGGCGTCTGGGCCGGTGTGCGTTTGTCGGCGTGCGACCGTGCGACGGCCAGGTCGATGGACGTCGCCGTGGCCAGCCGTTGAGCGGCCGTCATGAATGCCTCGGCCTCGTGGGCGTTGTCGGTCCCCTCGGCCTGACGCAACAGGGCCGCAATACGCGCCAGCATCTTGTCGTCGGTCATGCCACCAAACTAGGCGAACCGGAAGACGTTCCGTGCGCGGCCATTCACAGTCGCGCGTTGATCCACGACACCACGTCGTCGAGGACCTGATCTTGCTCCGGCTCGTTGAACACCTCGTGATACAGCCCCGGATAGACCTTCAGTTCGACATCCGAACTGCCCACCGCCGCGACCAGCTGGCGACTGCCGTCGACGGGAATCAGCCGGTCGTCTGACCCGTGCACGACGAGCAGAGGCGCGGTCAGCGAGGGCGCCCGCTGCGGCATCGTCTCGCCGATCCGCAGCAGCTCGCGGCCGACGCCGGCGGGAATCTTGCCGTGATACACCAGCGGGTCGGTGTTGTAGGCGTTCACGACGGCCGGATCGCGGGACACCGCGCTGGCGTCGAGTGCCTGCATCGGCAAACCGGGTGCGATGGCCCCGACGAGTTTGGCGATCGATGCCAGCAGCGGTGAGACGGCGGTCTGGGCTGCCACGGCCGGCCCGGAGAGCACCATCAGGTCGTAGTCGTCGGGATGTTCGACGCCGTAGGCGAACACGATGCCGCCACCCATGCTGTGGCCGAGCACGATGCGTGTCGCACCGGGATGCTCCTTGGCGGCGATCCCGACCAGGGTGTCGAAGTCGCCGGTGTATTCAGAGATGTCCTTGAGCAGCACCCGCTTGCCGCCCGAACGGCCGTGTCCGCGATGGTCGAGAGCGTAAGTCACCAGTCCATCGCGGCCGAACCGCGCAGCGACATGGTCGTAGCGACGGGCATGCTCGCCCAGCCCGTGCGCCAGGATCACCACTCCCCGAACCGCGGTATCGGGAGTCCAGACCTCATAGACGATGCGCACACCGTCAACACCGTCGAAGGATCCTTCGGTACGCGTCGTTGTCATCAGGGGCAGCGTAGACCCAACGTCAGAGTCGATACGTAAGCTCGGTCCGGTGAGCGTGCTGGCCCGTGAATTGGCCGATGACGGCAACACCGATTTTTCTGCGACCGCGGAGCCCTACCGGCGTGAACTGCTCGCGCATTGCTATCGCATGACCGGGTCGTTGCACGATGCCGAGGACCTGGTGCAAGAGACCTTGCTGCGGGCCTGGAAGGCCTACGACCGCTTCGAGGGCAAGTCGTCGGTGCGCACCTGGCTGCACCGGATCGCCACCAATACCTGCCTGACCGCCCTGGAGAACCGCCGACGCCGGCCGCTGCCGACCGGACTGGGCGCGCCGAGTTCGGACCCGACCGCCGAGCTGGTCGAAGGCGCCGAGGTGCCCTGGCTGGAGCCGCTGCCCGACGCGGCGGGCGATCCGGCATCGATTATCGGCTCACGCGAGTCCGTGCGGCTGGCGTTCGTGGCGGCCCTACAGCACCTGTCGCCCCGGCAGCGGGCGGTGCTGCTGCTGCGCGACGTGTTGCAGTGGAAGGCCGCCGAGGTGGCGGACGCGATCGGCGCCAGCACGGCCGCCGTCAACAGCCTGCTGCAACGTGCGCGGTCCCAACTGGAGGCTGCCGGGCCGAGCGCCGACGACCGGGTGTTGGACCCTGAGTCGGCGGACGCGCAGGACCGATTGACGCGCTATATCGCCGCGTTCGAGGCCTATGACATCGACCGGCTGGTCGAGTTGTTCACCAATGAGGCGATCTGGGAGATGCCGCCATACGTTGGCTGGTATCAGGGGCCGCAGGCCATCGTGACGCTGATTCACCAGCAATGCCCCGCCGAGTTGCCCGACGATATGCGGCTGATCCCGCTGACCGCCAACGGGCAGCCGGCCGCGGCGATGTATATGCGCGACGGCGACGGCCATGTGCCCTTCCAGCTACACGTGCTGGACATGCGGGCCGACGGCGTGTCCCGTGTGGTGGCTTTCCTCGATACCGCGTTGTTCGCGAAATTCGGCCTGCCTGAGCGCCTTTGACCTACCGGCCATCAAGTGGCCGAAGCGCAGCGGCCGGACTCCAAGAACCCGCGGTGATGAGTTTCGACACGGTTTTCAGTCTGTACCCCTGACAGGCCACCGACCGCACTCGAGGAGAGCCTCATGACCGCTACCTACACCTTCGACGTCTTTTCCAGCCTTGATGGCTTCGGCGGCGTCAGTGGCGGCGACTGGGGCGGCTATTGGGGCAAGCAGGGCCCCGAATTGCTCGACCACCGCCTCGCCCTTTACGACGAGAAGCAGCGGATGCTCTTCGGCGCCAACACATATCGGTTGTTCGCGCAAATGCTCGCCGAGAGCACGGAGGAGTCAGACGTGCGCGACCCGTGGGTCACCCGGATGAGGCACCTGTCGGCAACGGTGGTGTCGTCCACCCTGGATGGACCTCTCGACTGGCCTGACGCAACAATCGTCAGCGGCGACGCCGTCGACATCGTCGCCCGGCTGAAGGAAGAGTCCGAGGTGCCGTTGCGCTCGCACGGCAGCCTGTCGATGAACCGGGCGCTAATGGCCGCCGGCCTAGTCGACCGCATCCAGGTGACGCTCTTCCCGGTGATCACCGGTCAGAACGGAGATGACCCGATCTTCAAGGGCGCGGCCGACTTCGACCTCGAACTGATTGAGAGCCGAACGCTCGACAGCCATATCCAAGAGCTCATCTACCGGCCCACCCTGCACGTCTAGAACAGCCGGCTGTCCGGTGCCGGCCCGGTGACCGACCGGACCAACCCGGCGCCGGTGACCAGCGGCAGATCCAGCGCCGACAGCAGTCCCGGCTTAGCCTGGCAGACCGCCGGGATGGCGTTCACCATCCGGGATGCGCCGGCGATCCGGGCGCCCAGGTCGTGGTCGTGGTCGTCGGCCATCTCGAACTCGCAGCGCATGCTCGGCGAACCCTCGATCTCGACGCGGTAGAGACCGCGTCCGGATACCGGGCCGAAGCCGAGGTCGCGCGGGGGTATCGAGATGTGCGGTTGCGGCCAGTCGGGTGCGAGATCGTCGCGCACGCGGGTGACGTGGTCGATGGCGAAAGTTGGCTTGCCGTCGACGTATCCGGTCAGCGTGGAGCGCATCGCACCGACCGTGCCGGCGGCGATGTGTCCGCTGGGCGGTCGGGACGAGTTGGCGCTCGACCTCGACGCCGCACTGCTGGGAGCCCAGGCGTTGCTGAGCCCCGGGGTACCGTGACATCGTGTCCGCCACTGCTCAGATCCGGCGTGCCGCCGACCGAGCGGTCACCTCGACATCGTGGCTGCAATCTCGGCATTCCTTTTCGTTCGGCGATCACTACGACCCGGCTAACACCCACCACGGTGTGCTGCTGGTCAACAACGACGACGTGGTGGCGGGGGCTGCCGGGTTTGATACCCACCCGCACCGCGATATGGAGATCGTCACCTGGGTACTGGAGGGCTCGTTGGCTCATCACGATTCAGCGGGCAATAGCGGCATTATCTATCCCGGCCTCGCGCAACGGATGTCGGCGGGCTCCGGCATTTCGCATTCGGAAAAGAATGCCTCCGACGCCGATCCCGTTCGCTTCGTGCAGATGTGGGTGCGGCCCGACCCGCCCGGGATCGAGCCTGGCTACCAGCAGCAGGCGATCGACGACGATCAGCTCGACGGCGGTCTGGTGACGATCGCCTCGGGGATGCCGGGACACGATGCCGCGGTCACCATCCACAATCGATCGGCGGCGTTGCACGGTGCGCGATTGCGAGCCGGCGCCGAAGTCGCGCTGCCGGCGGCACCGTATCTGCATCTGTATCTCGCCCGGGGACGGGTGGACGTGCACGACGGTGCCGCGCTTGCCGAGGGTGACGCGGTGCGGTTCACGGCGTCGACCGGTGCGATCGTCACGGCCCGCGAGGACGCGGAATTGCTCGTCTGGGAGATGCACGCAGCCCTCGGCGACTAGGGTTGGCGCGGACGAACAGGAGTCGGAATGTCTGAACCACCAGCCGCACACCCGGCATCCGACGCATCGAACGGCGACGACACCTTTACGGCCGCCACCAGCTACGGGCTGACAAACCCGAAACCGACTCGGACAGTGCGCTTTTGGAGCCTTCCGATCGTCATCGCACTGACAGTGTTATCGGCACTGGCCGCCTTCTATCTAGGCGGAGTCCTGCAGCCGATGACCAATCTGCGGCATTTCCCGGTCGCCATCCTGAACCAGGACGCCGGGCCCACCGGCGCGCAGGTCGTCAAGGGCATGCTGTCGAGCTTCGACAACGATGCCTACGACGTCCGGGTGCTGAACCACGACCAAGCCAAGAAGCAGATGGATAACGCCGAAATCTACGGCATCGCGGTGATACCGCCGAACTTCTCGTCCAAGCTGCAGGCCTACGCTAAAAGTGCGCTGACACCCGGACGTGTTGAGCGTGCGGTCATTATCGTCTCGACGAATCCGCGTGCCGGCACACTGGGTGCCAGTATCGCCAGCCAGACCCTACAGCGTGCCGTCGCCACGGTGGATCAGCGGGTCGGCCAACGGCTTTCACAAGAGGTCGCAGAACAGACCGGGAAGAGCCCCGAGCCCGCTGCGGTCGCGTTGATGCTGGCCAATCCGATCGAGGTCAAATCGACCGTGCACAACGTACTACCGGACGGCACCGGTAATGGCCTGTCCGCCTTCTACTATGCGCTGCTGCTGCTGCTCGCCGGCTTTACCGGCAGCGTCGTGGTGAGCATGATGGTGGACGCGATGCTCGGCTTCGAACCAACCGAAGTCGGTCCCGTCCATCGACTCGCCGCGCAGGTCAAGATCTCGCGGCTCCGGGCGTTGTTGATCAAGTGGGCGATGATGGCGGTACTGGCGTTCCTCACGTCAGCCGCCTATCTGCTGATCGCCGGCAAGATCGGCATGCCCATTCAGAACAGCCTGGCGATATGGCTTTTCAGCGCGTTCGCCATCTTCGCGGTGGGTGTGACCGCCACGGCTCTGATCGCGGCACTGGGAGCACTCGGCGTCTTGGTCAGCTTGTTCGTCTTCATCATTCTCGGGTTGCCGTCGGCGGGCGCGACGGTGCCACTGCAGGCCACCCCAGCGCTGTTCGAGTGGTTGGCGAAGTTCGAGCCGATGCACCAAGTGTTCTTGGGCGCAAGGGCTTTGCTGTATCTGGGCGGCCGCGCCGATGCGGGTCTGGCGCAGTCGCTGGAGTTTACCGGGGCCGGCCTGTTGATCGGTGTTCTATTTGGCGTCATCGTCACCCGCTTCTACGACCGGCGCGGCTCCGGCCAAGTCGGGACGGCGCCTGCGGCCGATGCGCCGGTGGGCGTCGTCAACCCATCGCAGACCGAGGTCGACTACCCCGAGACATAGTCCACCGAGCGGTCGCAAACGTATAGCGAGCGAACGTCATTGGACTGCGGCTGAACCGTCATGCCGCTGTTATTCAAGTTGCTGTGTAATACCTGTGGCAAATGCTCTGCTATTTGCAATGACTTTCGCGCCGAAAGGGCAGCCGTGCCATACTTCGCCACCGCCTTGCGGCGCATCGCAGCTACCGGCGCCGGCGCCGCGCTGTGCCTGACGCTGGCGACCAGCACGGGACAGCCGGTTGCGCGCGCCGAGGCGCGCGAGCTGCTGGCCAGTGCCATCGCCAACACCAAAGGCTCGTATCTGGTGTACAACTTCGGCGGCGGGCATCCGGCACCGATGCTCAACGCCGCGGGTAACTGGTACGACGGGGGCAGCGGCGGGCACCTGATGATCATCAAGGCTGCCTCCCAACGGCTTGAGCCGCATCTGCTGGTGGACAGCCACCACGGTGTCCAATCGCGCTGCGAACGTAATCCGCATGCGCGCACCGGCGATGGATTGATCCAGGCATCGGAGACCTACACGGCGGTGCAGGCCTGGCAGGTGCTGGGCCAGCCAACCATCGCGATCAACGCCAACTTCTTCGACATCCGGGGTCAGAGGGGCGGCTCGTGGCGCTCGACGGGTTGCAGCTCGCCGCTGGGCGCCTACGTCGACAACACGCACGGCCAGGGCCGAGCCAACCAGGCCGTCACCGGCACCATTCCCTATGCGGGCAAGCAAGGCCTGTCCGGTGGAAACGAGAATTGGAGCGCATTGGCCACCATGATTCTGCCGGTGCGAGGCGCGCCAACAGTGTTGTGGCCCAGGGGCGGCCGAGACGGCCACGACTACGACGCCGCCACGCAAGTCGTCGCCGGCCTAGTGGACCGGGGCGAGCAGTTCGTGGCGGTGAGCGGGCTGGGGTTACTGGCCCCGGGAAATACCGGACAGCTCAACGACGGTGGCCCGAGCGCGGCCCGTACCGCGCTTGCCTACTCCAAGCCTCGCGACGAAATGTATGTGTTCCAAGGCGGTAGCTACACCCCGGACAACATTCAGGACCTGTTCCGCGGATTGGGCAGCGACGCCGCGGTACTGCTGGACGGCGGGACCTCGTCGGCCATCGTGCTGCGTCGCGATACCGGCGGTATGTGGGCCGGTGCCGGTGTGCCGAAAGGCAACTGCGACACCTACGAGGTGCTGTGCGACTCGCACGAGCGCTCGCTGCCAGGCTGGTTGGCGTTCAACTAGAACTTGGGCGTCAGATCCAGGGAGGTGATGGTGGTCATCTTGGTGACCAGCCAGCGCGAGTGATCCCGTTGCAGGGCAAGGCGATAGGACAAGTACTTCAGCGACGGGACGTCCTTCGTGGTTGGACTGGTCGACGCTGTGTTGGTGTACACGATCGCGGAAGCATCCGATCCGGACAATGACTCGACCGCCGCACCGACGACCTGGGTGCTGTTGGTGATCTGGGCCTGCTTGTTAGGTGCGACGAGCGCGTCGAGGTATTTGCGGTAGGCAGCCTCGAAATCGCCGCTGAGATACTGCGAAGCCCGGTCGGCCAGCTTGTCGATGTTCTGGGGGTTGTAGGTCCAAAGAGTTGTGATCGCGTTGGCGGCGGTGCGGGCGACGTTGAGCTTGATCGCCACCGTCGCGCGGTCGCTCAGATAAGGCTGCAGCATCGCACCGGCGAACGCCGCAGACCCGACGAACAGCAACGCGGCGACAGCCGCCGCGATCGCCGACCACTTGCTGACCGGTCGCCATTGCTTGAAGCCGACAACGGGATCGTCCGTGGCATCGGCGCCGTCCGAATCCTCGTCTTCATTCGCGCCCTCGGCGTTCTCGTCATCGCCGTCCGAGGCGTCCGGATCGATGTGCGCAGCTTCGGTTTCCGCGACGTCGGTGTCGCCGGCCGAATCCTCTCCCGACGTGCTACTGGGAGACTCTTCGGTCAGATCACCTGCTGCAGGCTGCTGATCTTCCACTGGTTGCCTTCCCGCTGAGCCGTAACCACCCAACGATTTGTGTTGTCGATTTTCTGCTTTGTGTCGGGGATTTTGAACGACACGTCGGTCGCCACCATGACGATGACGCTACCGTCGTCGTTCCACCGTTCCACCCCCGCGGCGAGGGCGATGCCCTTGGTCGGTTCGGCCTGGGCTATCTGCACCAGGATATCGTTGTGCTTGTCGTGATATTGCTTGGCGAAATCGCCTGTGGCGTTGGCGATTACCCGATCGTAGTAAGCGTTGGCGTGAAAGGGATCCAGTGTGGTGAACCCGGTCATGAACGCCTTGACGTAGCCGAGGACGTCGACTTCTTGCATTTCGTCATGGTGATGCGATCGCTGGTTGACCAGAACGATCGACGACGTGGCGATGGCCGCCACCGTGAGCACTGTCGCGCCGCCCACCGCTGACGGCAACGCCCATGCCCGCGACGGCTTCCACCACTGGGCGGGCAACGTCGGTCGCCACGGCAGTCTTGACCACAGCGTCGCTTTCGGCACCTTCAGCAGCGGCTCTTCGCCGGGCTGGATTCGCCTGCGGGGGCTCACTTTTGGCCCTTGTGCGGTGTCGGCCCCTTGGGCGGAGCCGGCTCCTTGGCCGGAGCGGGTTTGGGTTTCGTCACGACATCAAGGTTGTCGACCAGCCAGTGCCCGTCTTTGGCTTTCACGAGCGAAACCCGAACCGTGGCGGTAATGAATCGTTGGTTGTCGCCGTCGCCACGGTGGCCCTGCATGAACAGCAGCATCGTCGCCTGATCCCGTGTTGCGGACAGCACGGTGCGGTCGGTCACCCAGTACTCGTTGATGACGGGGTGACCCTTTTGCACCGCCTCCTGCTGCTTGATCAACTCCGGTCGATACTTGTCAGTGGTCAAGGATCGGGCCCGGTCGAAGTCCTGCTTCAGCGATTTCGGGTCGTAGGTGAGCATTTGGATGATCATCTTGGGTCCCTGCTCGATGACCGCGGCGCGGGTCTGGTCGGCGGCGCGGTCGGGCAGGAAGATCGCGAAGACGCTCACCGCAGCACTGGCCACACAGAGCAACACCGCAGTCCCGACCGCGATCGCTGCGTGCCGCCGGATATCGGTGGGACGCCGTTCTGGCGCCACGCAATGCACCTCGGTGTGCAGCAGTAGGTCGGCGAACGTGCGCTTGCGTGAATCCCACAGCGGCCAAAGCCATCCGACGAACACCGACATGGTGTCGAGCAGGTGAGCAAGTTCCCTCAACAACAGGCGACCCACTCCGACGGCGACCCCGTCCGGGTGTACCACCTCGATTCCGAGCAGAGCGCGCCCCAGGCTCCAACCGAGGATCGCCGGCAAAACCGCCCGGTTGACCATCGTCACCAGGGCCGCGCCCACGAGGAAGGATATCGATACCCACCACCACAAGCTGCGCGTCGGTACCGCCAACCAGAGCAGTCCCGTCGTTGCCACCACAGCGACACCGGGCAGAACGTCAACCGCGAATGCGGCCGCGCGAATGTGCCAGCGCGCCAACTCGTTCGGCGCTGAATCGTCAACTGCCGGTGCGGTCTCGGTCTCTTCGACCAGCACCGTCACCTCGCTACCTGGTCGAGCTTGGAAATTCGGTACTGGCCTTCTTCGTGCACCATCGTCACCCGCAAGCGGTAGCCCGCTTCCTGGTTCTGTGAATCGGCGTTGGATACCTTCACCCGCAGCGGCACCAAGATCTCGATGGATCCGTCGGGCTTGTTGCTTTCTACCGCCGCGCGCAGATCCGACACCTGAACATGCGCGTTGGCGGCTTGATAGGCCTCGACGAGCAGCCCGCTGTACAAGATCGCCTGCGAGCGGAACGCTCCAGCGCCACACTCGATGATCTTCTGCGCGCTGGTGGCCATCGCCGCGATGTCGGGCGCCTGGGTGGCCGAGACGCAGTCCTTGGCCGCCTCCACCGCTGCAGCGTCATTGCGGGCGGTGGCCTGGCTGTCCAGGTGGGAGCGCAGCGCCAAGTACCCGCCGGCGCCGGCACCGCCGGCGAGCAGGACAAGGACGGCCGTGATCCCGACCAACCACCTGCGGCCGAGGCGTGACGTGCCGCGAGGGTCGTCCGCTGCGTCGGTGCTCGCCGATTCCGCTAGGTCGTCGGCCTCCGACTCGGTGATCTCGTGGTCGGCTGCATCCTCGGATTCCGGTGAATCCGCGGCAGCGTCCTCAGTAGTGGGTTCGTCGGCGACCGAATCCGGTTCCAACGAGGGATCATCCGCGTCGTTCGGGGTCAGCCGGCTGGCGCCAGCATCTCCTTCCATCCGTCATCTCCTGTGTTGCGTGAGTTGTTGACGGAGTATTTAGAACCGTCGGGACCCGACACCTCGCCACTCATCGGACTATAGACGGCTGCCGGAGGTCCGCCCGGAGAGTACATGCAGGGGTTGGGCTGCTGGCCGTTGCACTGGACTGTTCCCGAGCCGGGCCGCTGTAGTGGATCGCTTTTCGGCGGCGGCGTCAATCCGGCCGGTGGCAGCCGATCGGCGGGCAATGGGTTCAGTCCGTTGTTGACCGACGGCGCCGGTATCACATGGCCGGGATCCACTGGCTGGTCACAGCGCGCACCGGGCGCCGGGCAGTTCCGGAACTGGAGCGGGTCGCCGAACCACGGGTTGGTGCCCAGCGGAACGTAAGGCTTGTTGTCGCGGCACTCCATCGGAGTAGGGGCGCGTTTGCCCGGCACATCCATACACGGCATGTTGCGCACGCCGCGGACCACGTTGGCTTGGAAGTCCTGCGGAATCCGGCAATAGTTTCCGTCGCGCATCGGCGCGATGCTGGTGTCTGCCGGCGAGCGCCACTCCGGTGCCGGGCGGAATCCGGTCAAACAGGGCGGCGGGTAGTTGATCGCCAGCGAGAGGTCCAGCGAGGCCATCCTGTCCTTCTCGTACGGCGCGGAGATCGCCTGGACAATCGACCCGAGCTGCGGCAAGAACGTCAGCAATTGCTCGACGCCGGGGTGGTAGCGCTTGAGCATATCGAGCACGATCTCGGTGTTGGCCAGGGTTTGCGGCAGCGCCTCACGGACGTCGCTGAACACCGAGTTGACCTGATCGGCGGTCGGCGCCGCCTGAGAAAGAACACTTTTCAGGTGCGAATCGGTCTGAGCGGCTTCCCCGCCGAGAATGTTGAGGTTGTGCGCCCACCGGTCGATCGCATTACTCGAGACGGCCTGGCTGTCCAAGATAGGCGCCGAATTCTGGATGATGTCGTCGACCTGGTTGATGTTCGTTTTGAAGTCGCCGACGATCGCCTGGGTGGAATCGACCAGTCGTTGCAGCGCCGGACCCAGCCCACCGACCGCATCCGCTGTCTCGTCGAGCAATTGACCGATCTTGTCTTTCGGCAGCACCGTCAACCCGCGGTTGGCGGTGTCGAGCGCCGGCCCGATCTCGCTGGGCACGGTGCCATGGGTCATTGTCTGCCCCGGCGAGAAGAACCCGTGCGCCTTACCCTGCGACACCAGGTCGAGATACTGCTCACCGACGGCCGACACCGAATGCACGTTCGCTATCGAATCCAGTGGGATCTTGTAATCGCTGTCGATGCTCATCGTCGCCTCGGCGCCCTTCTCGGTGGGCTCCACGGCGGTCACTTTGCCGATCGTGATTCCGCGATAGGTCACGTTCGCCGTCGGGTACAGACCGCCGGACGCGGGCAGCTGAGCCTTCAGCTGGTATTGGCCGATACCTACCAGCGAAGGAATACGCAGGTAGTACACACCCAGCACCAGCAGGGCCACCGCAGTCAGAATGCTGAAGATGACCAACTGGCGCTTGATGAAACGTGTCAGCATTGCCGGTCCGCCCTCTCCACCAGTGGCCCACCGGGCGCGTCGTTCGGGTTCGGCGTGTAGCGCACGTCGGGGATCATCGTCGCCGGGTCGCGGCCATACGACTGCTCCAGTGCCCGCAACACGCCCGACATTCCGGTGCCGGTGAGGAACGCGTTGTCCACCGCCGACAGCGTCGTGTCGACCTCGAGTGACGAGTTCATGAAGTCACCGCGAATCAGCTTCGGAGCGGTGTCGAGGTCGAATGGGGCGGTGAAGATCAGTTTCAGCGCGCCAAGCAGGTACGGCGAGGCGCGGCCCAACTCCTTCAACGGGCACTGCAGCAACTGCAGGTTCTGGTGCAGCGGACCCTGCGCTTCGCCGAGGTACAGGGCGGCGGCCTGACTGAGCTGGCCCACATTCTCGACGGCGTCGATCAAGTGCCTCTGGTAGTCCTTGTCCGCGAAATACTTGATCAGCGGCGGGAATTCGGTCAGCGCCCGATCCAGAGTCGACGACCGGGTGCCCACGTAGGCCAATAGCCGGTTGGTCGAGTCGATGGCGTGCGTGATGTCGTCACGCTGCTCGTTGAGTCGCCGAGTAAAGGTGTCCAACTTGCCCAGGAAGGCCCGGATCTGCGGACCTCGGCCGGTCAGGATGCTGTTGACCTCGTTCTGCAGGACCTCGAGGTTCGGCAGTCCGCCGCCGCGTACCACCAAGGCCAGGCTGGCCAGTGTCTGCTCGGTGCTGGGATAAGCCGACGAGTTCTTCAGCGGGATGGTGTCGCCGTTCTTCAGCATCTGCGACGACGGGTCGGCCGGTGCGGCCAACTCGATGTGCTGAGAACCGAGGAGACTGGTCTGTCCGATCTTGGCGGTGGCGTTCTTCGGCAGCTTGACGTTCTTGTCCAAGCCCAGCGTCAGGGTGGCCACCCAGTTCTTGAGCTCGATCTTGCGGATGGAACCGACGAAGACATCGGCGACCATCACCTTGCTGTTGCCGTTGATCGCCAACGTGTCCGGCATCTGCACGTACACGGTGTAGGCGCCGCTCCCGCCACCCGGCCCACCGGGCAGTTCGACGTTCGAAATACCGCGCCAGCCGCAGGAACTGAGCACCATGGCGGCCACCAGCATCACCAGGGCCTGCCAGATTCGGTGGCGGAGACGGCTCATCAGCACGCGCATCATTGGCCGCCTCCTGGTGCGGATGCCGCCTCAGCGGGCAGCGCGGGTCCGGGCGGCGCTTGCCCTGCCAGCGGCGAGGGTCCGTAAGCCGGCGGAGCCACGGGGCCCGGGATCACCTCGGGTCCGGGCGGCGGCGGTGGGATCGGCGCCGGATTGCCTGGTACGCCGAGGAACGGCGCTGGGCCGGGCTCTTCGTTGTACGCGTTCGGGTAACCCGGCGGGGTCTGGTAGGTCGACTGCACCGGCGCGATGTCCGGACCGCCCATGAGTTCGGCAAGCGATTCAGGGGTCAGCAAGCTCGCGGTGACCGGCCCCACCTTCACGCCCTGCATGCCGGGCGCGGTGATCCAGCCGTGCTGGGTGTTGCGATGCGACGTCGGGGTGTCGGGCACCCAGATACCCGGCACCGTGGTGTCTTTGTAGCCGGGTGGCGGGTGCAGCCGGTTCTCGGAGTAAGCGACTTCCTTCGGCAACGTGGCGGCGAGGCTGAACAGGTTCAGGCCGAACGGCGGGTAGTTGAACTTGATCGCGTCGAGAATCGGCGCCAGGTACTGCGCGCACAGCTCGGCCGATTCCTGATAGCCCAGCCGGCTGCCGGCCTGGATGGCGCTGCAGAGGAATTCCATCGGGTTGGCGAAGCCCTGTGTGCCGACCACGCCCGCCGGCTGACCGACGATGGCGCTGTGCGCCGGGTGGTAAATGAGGTTCGCGTTGGCCAGCGCCGTCGGCAGAACGTGCAGGCCGGTTTCCAAACCATTTAGCGGGTCGGGCTGAACCAGGGTGTTGGTCGTGTCGGCAAGGTTGTTGATGTCGTGTGTGAGCACTTCGGCGTTCTTGTCGAGGAACGGCCGCACTGTCGTCAGCAGCCCGTCGAACTGCGTCACGGCGTTGGCCAGGTCCTGGTCAGTGCCGGTCAGGCTGTTGGTGAACTGCGCCAGGTTCTTGTTGAGCGCCACGAACTTCTGGTCGTCGGCGTGCAGTGCGTTCACGAACAGCGCCAGGCTCCGCACCACCGCGAAGAAGTCACCGCGACCTTGGTTGAGCGCGGTAAACGCTCGCGACAAGTCGTTGAAGGTGGTGTTGATCTGCTTGCCCTTGCCGGCCAGTCCGTTGGCGTAGGCCTCGATGACGTCACCGAAGGGACCCTTCGGCTGCTCTTTGGTCGGCCCCAGTTTGGAGATGACGTTGGTGATGGTGTTGCGCAGCTCGTCCCACTCGGTAGGCACCTGAGTGCGCTCCTCCGGGATCACCGCGTTGTCGGCCAGCGTCGGCCCGCCCTTGTAAGGCGGCTCCAGCTGGATCAGCCGCGACGCGACCAGCGTCGGGTTGAGGATTACCGCCTGTGCGTCAGCGGGCACCTTGTACTTGTTCGCGTAGTGGAAGGTGACCTTCATCTTGTCGCCGGCCGGCTCGATCTTGTCGATTGCGCCGACCTTGACGCCCATGATCTCGACTCGGTCGCCGTTGTAGAGCGCGTTGGCCACCGGGAAGTAGGCCACGACCGTGTTGTTGGTCAGCTTCTTGTACAGCTCGAGGCCCAGGTAACCCAGGATGAGTGCCACCACGATCGCGAGCGAACCGATGATGATCGAGGCACGCGACAGCTTCGGCAGTCGGAGGTTGCGGAAATCAAAGACCGTGCTCAATTCTGGTTACCTCCTTGCGCACCGCTACCGCCGGCTCCGCCGGTGTTGCCGATATACGGCGCCGGCAGGTTATTACCGGGTCCCGGCGGGGTCGGTGGTCCGGGCGCCGCCGGTCCGGGCGGCGGTGCCGCCGCGGGGTTCCCCGG
>NZ_JBAPMI010000235.1:0-4883 GCF_049278535.1 Mycobacterium sp.
GCTGATCAAAGAGGATGAACCGGCCGAGCGATGTCATCGCGTCGACCCACCCTTGAATGGATGGCAGCTCCGGACCCGCCTCGCAGTTTGTCAACCAGTTCGGGACGAACACGATGTCACGAGCGCCAGGGGGTGACGCGCGATACGCCACGCGCAAATCCCCGTTCATCGCATACCGCGTCTCCGAGAACACCGCAGAAGTCTAAGGTGCGCGACGCGTGTCGAGACACGTTTATGCAGCTAAGAGCATTCCCCAGGAATGTACTTCAGCAATTCGCTGCCATCACCTTCTCAAAACGTTCTGGAGCTGGCGCGACCAACAACTCCCCGACGGCAGCGTCATCTGGACATCCCCCAACGGGCAGACCTACATCACCACCCCCGGCAGCGCCTTGCTGTTTCCCAACCTGTGCGCACCGACCGCGACGCTCGACCCGGTTCCCGACCGGCCGCGCTGCGCCAACCGCACAGCGATGATGCCGAAGCGCCGACGCACACGCGCCCAAAACCGGGCCCGCTACGTCGCCGATCAACGCCGGCACAACCGGTTACTGCGGCAAGCTCGCCAAGCGGCGGCCATAGCTGGCCCCGCACCACCAGCCGACGACGAACCACCACCGTTCTAGGCCGGGGTTGCGGCATTAAGAATTTATCAAGTGGTCGCGGCTACTTTTCGAAGCAGAAAAGTGGAAGGCAGCCGCGATGCGCAACATCCGCACCCTGCAGAACGTCATCGCCGCGGCGCTGGTGGCCGGCACGGTCGCCGGTACCGGGGCAGGACTGGTAACTGGCACCGCACAGGCCGATCCGTTTGCTGCGCAGCCGCACTCCTGGTGTCCCGGACAAGGATTGCCGTTCCGCGGCATTGAATGGGACATGGGCGTGTGCCACACCTGGTACATCGTTCCGGTAGGCCAGGGCAACGTTCGCTTCGCCGGAACCACCGATGGCAGCTTCGTGGCGGCCGACGTTCCAGCCCCGATCCTTACGCCCCCTCCACCGCCGCCACCGCCGCCGCCGCACCCCTTCTGCACCCCTCGCGGCGGCTTGTTCATCGTAGGGCCGATCTGCGACGAGATCGGCGTGCATCAGCCGTAACTGGTTGCGGCTCAGGCGAACCCGGAGATGATCACGGCGTTGCAGTCGGCCGCGGCCTGACGAAGCTTCGCCGCTTCCTGGTAAGCGTCGGATTCATACCAGGCGCGGGCCGCCTCCACGGATTCGAACTCCAGCACGACGGTCTGGTCGCCGTGCCAGGTGCCTTCGAGCACCGTGGGCTTGGTATCCACCGCGAGGATGTTGACTCCACCCATCGCCGCTCCGGCCGCTCGACCGTAGGCCTTCATACCCTCCAGATCCTTGATGGCTTCGGTGAGGATCACATATCCCTTTGGCATAGTTGCGTGGAACTCCTTATCCGCGTGGGCGTTTGACTATTTCGCGCTGATGGCCTGCTCGGGACAGCATTCGATGGCCTCCTGGGCCGCCGACTCCAATTCCGCCGGCACCTCAGAATCGATGGACACGGCGTACCCGTCGTCGGTCAAGCTGAACACGTCCGGGCATAGCGTGAGACACATGCCGTGGCCGCGACAGCGCTGGTCGTCTACCCAGACCTTCATACCGACGTGAACTCCAGGTGCAGCTCGGTCAGGCCGCGCAGGATGTACGTCGGAACATATTGGTAACGACGATCATTGGCCGGACCGTGGTGCTGCTCACTGATTCTGATGTCGGACGTCCGGTCGAGCAGTCGTTCGAGAGCGACCCGCGTTTCGGCCCGGGCCAGTGGGGCGCCGGGGCAGCTGTGGATACCGCGTCCGAACGAGATGTGTTGGCGGGCATTCTTTCTGGCCGGATCGAAGGTTGTGGGGTCGTCGAATCGCCGCGGATCACGATTGGCGGCGGCCTGCACGATCATCACGGTGGTGCCCGCGGGCAGGTCGACCCCGCCGACGTTGACGGGTACCCGGTTCATCCGGAAGTCCCCCTTGACCGGGCTCTCGTGGCGCAGCGACTCCTCGATGAAGTTCGGAAGCAGGCTGCGGTCCTTGCGCAACTGAGCCTGGATGTCCGGCCGCTCACCCAGCGTCTGCAGCGACGCGCCCAGCAGTCGAACGGTGGTTTCCTGACCGGCCGAAAAGACGTTGGCCGCAACGCGAGCCACGTCTCCGACCTCGGGCGTCGAACCGTCCGGGTAGGTCGCGGTGGCGAGGCCGGTCAGCACGTCGTCGCGGGGGTTGGCGCGGCGGTCGTTGACGTAGTCGGAGAACAGGCCGTAGAGGAATTCCAGCGGGCTGTGAGCCAGCGATTGCTTGCCGGTGCCGCCGACACCGCCGCCGGAGTGCTCGCGGATGCCCTTGACGAACTTGTCGCGGTCCTCCATCGGGACGCCGAGCAGGTCGGCGATCACCAGCAGCGTGAACGGGCTGGCGAAGCCCTTGATGAACTCGCCGTGGCCGGGTGCCAGGAACTCGTCGAGCGCCTGGTCGGCGAGCACCCACATGGCGTCCTCGTTCTCCTTGAGGCGCTTCGGGGTGATCAGCCGCATCAACAGGGAGCGGTGGTTGGTGTGGGTCGGCGGATCGAGTGTGGGCAGCTGATCGCTGAAAGGCAGCTCGTTGCGATGCTGCTCGATCAACTCGGTGATGTCGTCACCCTCGATCGGGACCGGAAAGCCGGGGAACGGTCCGGTCACCGAGTTGCACGACGACCATGTCTCGGCGTCGTTCAGAACCGCGCAGGCTTCCTCCCAGCCGGTCACCATGGTCACGTCGTGGTGCTTTTCCTTGGTAACCGGGCATTGCTGCCGCAACGACTCGTAGTAGGGGTAGGGATCCGCGATGAGTTCGCTGCCGCGGAAAAAGTCCAGTTCGGCGGGGTCGTTCGCCATGTCGCACCGTTCCAATCTCGATCAGTGAGAATGCGCCTCTCAGAGATGAGTATTAGATTTCCATAGAGCATGCCGCGACGTCAACGCGCCGCGGACGTGGAGCCGGCGGCAGGGCTAGCCGGCCGGGACCAGATCGGCCTCGACCGACGGACTGGACATCACCCGGCTGCGGAATGTCTCGATCGGCCCGACCGAATCGGCGCGGATCGCCGCCGCCGCAAAGGCCTGGACTTTGAATGCCCGCGCTGCGGCGCTGAGCCGGTGCTCGACCAGAGGGACGCTGTCGTCCAGCTCGGTCGGCCAGGTTTGTCCCCACAGCGTGACCTCGGTTGCACCCTGATCGAGTGCCCGCAGGACGCCCTGCCGTACGCGCGAATCGCAATCGAAGAGGTCGGCCGCGGCAGCCAGGGTCTGGGGGGGCGGCCGGTGTTCAGCCGTCGCAAGCGCGTATTCGAGGTCGACGATCTGGGCGCCGAGAATCTGCAACGGCCGGTCATCGGGATGGTGGGCAACCAGGACTGTGACGTCCCAGCCCGCCATCGCGCGATCGAACAGCCAGCCGCCGGCGAACCGCACCACGTCGGCGACATCCGCGGCGACGACGTCGAGTCGGTATCTCACGCCTGGCTCGGCGACGCCATGTCCCGGGCCAACGACTCCGAGTACTCCTTGAAGACCTCGGTCAGTGGTATCGAAGGATTGAGCAACCATGTGGTCTCCATTCCGGTGATGAAGGCGAGAATTTGCACTGCCTTGACGGTGACGTCCATGTCCATTCGGAATTGGCCGGCCTGCTGGCCGCGCCGAATCAGCTCGCTGATGATGTCGATCGCATCGTGATACCGGGCACGCAGCCGGTCGTGCAGCGGTGCGTCGGGATGCACATTCTCCGCGAGCAATACCGTGTAGGTGCCGATGAGTTCGGGTGACCGGTAATACCGTTCGGCGACGGCGGCCACCTCGGAAATCAGGTCGCCGGCCCGGTCGGCGTGGGAATCGTCGTCGGCGTCGCGAATGTCGAGCACCGCATTCAGCAGCTGCTCTTTGGACTCGAAGTGATGCAGCAACCCGGCTGGACTGACACCGGCCTCGCCGGCGATCTGGGCCAGCGTCGTGTTGCGCCACCCGTTGCGGGTCAGCAACCGCTGCGCGACGGCCAGGATCCGCTGCTTGCGATCCTCGCCTTTGGCCCGCAGCGAGTCGTACGGCCTTGTCTGGGGCACCGGGCTCCTCTGCTTAAACCAACCGACTGAACACACAGTAGGTTGGTTTGGCCGACTGTGACAAGGGTCTCAGTCGACCAATTTCTCGTCGCTCCTCACAAACCGAGCGACTTGGCGATGATCACCTTCATCACTTCGCTGGTGCCCGCGTAGATGCGCGCCACCCGTGCATCGGTATACAGCCGGGCGATCGGATACTCCATCATGTAGCCGTATCCGCCGAAGAGCTGCAGGCAGCGATCCACCACCCGAGCCTGCATCTCGGTGCAGAACAACTTCACCCGCGCCGCATCGGCGGCCGACAACTCCCCCTCAACGTGCAGCGCGACCGCTCGGTCCAGCATCGCTTGGCCGGCTTCCACCTCCGTAGAGCACGCCGCGAGCTCGAACTTGGTGTTCTGGAATGACGCGACCGGCTGGCCGAAGGCCTTGCGGTCCTTGGTGTAGCCGATCGCCGCCGCGATCGCCGAGCGCGCCTGCACCACCGATCCGACCGCAACCGTCAAACGCTCCTGCGGCAGGTTGTGGCCAAGGTAGCCGAATGCCTCACCTTCGTCGCCCAGAACGTTCTCGACGGGCACACGAACATCGACGAACGACAGTTCGGCGGTGTCCTGGACCTTGCAGCCCATCTTCTCCAATTCGCGACCGCGGGTGAAGCCCTCCATCCCATCCTCGACAACGAACAGCGTGAGGCCCTTGCGCCGGTTGTCGGGGTCGGTTGACGTCCGCGCGACCACGATGACGAGGTCGGCCTGCATGCCGCC
>NZ_JBAPMI010000236.1:0-7152 GCF_049278535.1 Mycobacterium sp.
TCCGCTCGTCGAGGTCGAACATGCCCTTTTTGATGGGATTGACCAGGATGGCGACCACCACGTCGTCGAATTGAGCGGCGGCGCGCTCGAAGATGTCGACGTGGCCCAGCGTCACCGGGTCGAACGATCCCGGGCATACCGCGCCGCTCATGACTCGACCAGCTTGTCGAAGTCCTGTTGCCACCTGGCGTGGCGGGCCCGATTGAGGATTGCCCGGGTGGCGGCAACCAACCCCGCTGCAGCCATGGCCGCGCCGAACCAGATCGCTTCTGCTGCTGCCACCGCCGCGTCGAGGGCGGTTCTAAGCGGTGGGCCGATGTGGGAACCGTCTTCAGCTACCCAGACGTCAATCGAATCACCAGTTTTGACTCCTGGAGGTGCCGAGACGGTGCCGGTGTGTTCGGTCCCGGCAGCAAACCATCGGGCAGGCACGGTGACCATCTGGCCGAACGTATCTTGGCGGACGAACTTGTCGCCGGTGACTGTGGCGGTGACGGTGCGCGGATTCTGAGCTTGCGCGGCGTAGAGATGGCTGCGGGAGTCGTAGACCGCAGTGCCCACGGCGGCGCCGATCGGCGCAGCCAAAAGGACTACCACCACGGCGAACATCACAACCAGTGCTTCAACCCGATCGCCTGCGCGTATCAGCGGGTTGCGGCCAAACAGCCGCATAGAGCGCCACCGTGGCAAGCGCACGGTGAAGGTGTCCATCGCGGCGTCTTCGTCCAGCCTGTGGCCGTTGAAGCGTTGATGGTCTGGACGCGAGGGGGCCATCGGGTAAGTCCTATCGGCGGATAGCTGTTGATTCCATCGTCGCTTTTATGGCCGCAGCAAGCATTGCCGGAGCCGGACAACAGCGGGCCCTCGCCTTGTCGCCGTTCGACAGAGCCGATCGGTTAATCAGTGTCGGTGGCGGCCAGTTCGATCATCATGGCCAGCCGCTTTCTGGCGTCGTCCAATGGCAGGTTGGTGATCTCGGCCATCTTGCGCAGCCGGTTTCGCACCGTGTTCTCGTGCACTCCTAAACGCTCGCCGGCTTCGATCGGGTCGCCCTGGGCCTCCAGCCAGGCCCGCAATGTCGCCACGTAGTCGGTCTCGTGGGCGCGGTCATGGCGGCGCAGCTCGGCCACCGGCCCACGGTTTGGGGAACGACCTGACCGCGACGCGGTGCGTAACCGCTGCAACAGGATTTCATCCCATGACTCGTCGTAGGCAGGAGGCGCGGAGGACCGGGACGTCACCTCGTGCAGCGCGAGGCACTCGTCGGCCTCGTCGCGGGCGGCGGCGAGGTCCGCCACCTCGGCTGTCCCACTGATGCCGGCCAACACCGTCGCCAGTTCGGGGAGGGCCGCCCGCAAACCAGTGATCCAGCGCCGCGCTGTCGCCGCCTGCTCGCCGGGAAGCACGGTGTAGACGGTGTTGCCCGCCAACGCGCTCCGGCCCGGCCGTGACCACCCGAACCCGGTGGTGGCGCGCTCGAACGCCAACAGCAGAGCGGCATCGCGGTCGGCGCCGATGAACGCTTGCAGCGCGATCACCCGCAGCCCGTCATGCGGTAGGCCCAGCCTGCTGGCCACCGTGGCCCCATCAGCGCTACCCTCCAGCAACCGGATCACCAGTTCGGATTCGACCTGGCCCTCCAGGTCCGCGCTCGCCCGTGACCGCAGCAGATGTAGGGCCACCGTGTGCGCGCCGTCGGCCAAGGCGGTACGCGCGGTCCCGTCCAGCGGCGCCGAACACGCCACCCACACCGACCCCAAAAGTTCTCGTCCCGAGCGCACCGCCACCACCATGCGCCCGTTCACGCCGCGTTCGGCGTCGGCGGCGACAAATACCGGATCGTCGGAGACCGCCAGGTGAGCAAATACCCCACGGGCCTCGAAGAATGCCCGCAGCTTCTCCGGTGTCTGCCTTTCTAGGATTGTCTCCACCCGCGCCGGGTCAGCGTGCTGCTGCAGGCGTGAATACGCCAGCACCCGCAACAGCCGATCATGGATGACCACCGCACCGCCGACCGCGTCCGCCAGACTGTCAGCCAACGCGAACAAATCGGTTGGGCCGCGGCCGGATTCAGTCTCGCGGCCCTCAAACACCAGCCCATAGACAACCGCAGCCAACTCGCTCCACGATACCGCCTCGTCGACCACCAACACCGCGCCAACCTCGGCGTCACCGTCGAACGTTATCGGTTCCTCACCGCCGCGCATCAAGACCACAACAGCACGCGCCGAAGCCGCCCACCGCGCCGCTTCCCGCAGGGAGCCGGCACCAATCGCCAGCAACACATCGCCCACCACCTGGCGATCTGCAGCGGCCTCGTGGATCACCACGCTGCCCAGCTCAGTCGACCTGGGCACCGAGGACCAACGCAAGCGGGCCCCATAACCACCCAGCACATTCACCAAGCGGTCCAAACTGATCACGAGCCGCTCCCAATGCCGAACTGACCATCAGCGTAACCAGGGATCGGCCGAGCCGGGTGAATCTGCGCGGTGAATCCCTTGATGTCGCCGGAACTGTGGGAGACAACGCGGACGCGAGTTACCGCAAGCGCTTCGGGCGTCAGCGCTCGGCCAGGTTAGTCGATTACTACGACCAGGGGCCGATGGCTGAGACCGGTCGTGGGCCAGGAGTCACGGTCGAGATTGTCGGCAGGTTTGCCAATTCCTATGCGAAACAAGGTCGTTGACTTCGGCGTGGCTACAGCATTCAATGTCAGCCACACCGATAAATTTGTTGACCTGAGGCGGGTGCTTCCGGGAGCAGGCGGCTTTCAGGGGTTGCGCCGGCGGGATCGCGGCGTACCCATTGGCAGCGTGCCCTCTTCGTGATCGAGTTCGCGTTGAAGCACACGAAGACTCCGGTCGGGCAGCATGCCGGCGTCACGCCAGCGCACGAGTTCGTCGCGTTGGGCATCGATGGCCGCTCGGCGTATTCCTGCGGCAGCCTCGTAACCAGGGGAGATTGGTATCTCATCGGACTCCGATGACTCGAGCAGATCGAGTCGACGTTGATATCGCTCGAGGTGGCTGGACAACTGATCGCGCGCGGCGGCGATTGCCCGAGTATCAACGTCGTCACGGTCCTGTTGGTCGAGCTCGTCAAGTCTGTCGAGTGCAGCGTGAACGGCGGCCATGCGAGCCTGATTGCGCAGGCGCACTTCGTCGACGGCATTCGCGCGAAGGCCGAGGGCACGTACCACCGGAGCGAACGTGATTCCCTGCCCGATTAGCGTCACTAGCACCACCACGAATGTGCAGAAAAGCAGCAGATCCCGGTTGGGAATCGGTGCGCCGCTGTCGGTTACAAATGGCACCGCGAAAATCGCGGCGAGGCTCACCACGCCGCGGGTGCCGGCCCAGCTCAGCACGAAAATCTCACGGCCACTGAGTCGCTCCGAGTTGCGGTCACGCTGGCCGCGGCTCGCCGTCGTTTGGGTGTCGTCGTCGGACACGGTGCCGGAGGCGTTTCCAAGCCGGGTATGCAGCGGTCGGGGAAGCGACTGAGTGAGCAACAACCACAGCGGCCGCATCAATAGCACCACCGTGACGGTAATCGTGATCGCCACAATGATCGTCGACGGTTCGTAGCCGTTGAGGCCGTCGAGAATGGTCGGCAGCTGCTGACCTATCAGCAAGAACACGAGACCTTCGAGTAGGAAGTTGACCAGTTGCCAAACGGCTCGGGTCTGTAACCGGCTCGCAGCCGATTCCGATCGTGGCGAGTCGTGTCCAACGATCAGCCCACAAACCACGACCGCCAACACACCGGAGGTGTGGACCTTCTCGGCCGCTAGATAAGTCACAAACGGTGTGGCGAGGGAGATTGCATTGGCCGTCAGCACGTCGTGCGTCCAGCGTCTGACGAGGCGGCGGCAGAACGCGAGGACGAGGCCCACCGCCAGACCGCCCAGGGCCGCTAGGACGAACTCCAGGACCGCGGATAGCATCGAGAATCCGGCGCCCCTCGCCACTGCGATGGCCACTGAAAGCGTGGTGAGCGCGGTCGCGTCATTGAGTAGTCCTTCGCCCTCGATCAGGGTGACGATGTTGAGCGGTAGTCCGACCTTGCGTGCAACGGCGAGCGCGGCCACCGGATCTGTGGGTGCCACCGACGCACCCAGCGCTATGCCCACCGCGAGAGTCGCACCGCTGACGAGCAGGCCGAACGCGAGACCGACCAATAGCGCGGTCACCAGAACCAGAATCACCGACAGGCTGATGACGGTGCGCAGGTTGCGGCGAATCCCGACAAGCGACGCTTCCAGCGCCGCGTTGTACAGCAGCGGCGGCAATATGCAGGCCATCACGACATCGGGATCAAGGCCGATGTTCGGCCCCGGCAGCAGCGCATAACCAATGCCGACGAGAACCAGAAGCGCCGCGCTGGGGATTCCCGTGCGCTCGCTGATCCAGTTCACCATCACGATGACGGCAACGGCGGCGAGCAGCAATGCCAGAGCCGTCTGCGCGCCCATGGCCTCATTCTGCAGGACACCGAACTCGGCCAGCGAAAGTGTCTGTAATTGGTAATTCGACCAGTATTGAGGTGTGCCAGAGGTCGGGCCGCGCTGTTCGCGGCTTGAGGGGCAAATGGCGGCCGGCCATCGGAGTCGGTGTCGGCACAAGTCTGCGGTCGTGCGGAGTCCGCGTCAGCGACCGCCGCCCGCGAGAGCGCATCCCGCCATCAAACGCACGCCCGCAACCGTCCGCAGTAGTTTCGAAGGCGGCCGCATTCAGCCAACGGTATAAACAGCGTGACCTGGTATTTCTTGGAGCAGCCAACGCAGCTCAAAAGATTAAACACTGAGAAGAGCTGACTGTAAATCCGTTCGCATCGCTGGACGTGGTGGAGAGGAGAGGTAGTCCAATCAACACGAGTCGCCACGGCTACGCCGAACGCCCATCGATCTGACTCGGTGCGTGATTGCACGCACGCGAAACGCCGGGTTCCTGCCGTGCAGCCGTCACTGGTGTTGATGCCATCAACACGATGCCCGTATCCGCAGGTAATTTGGCGTTCTTTGGGGTCGTTTCGCGCTGTCCAAACGGGCATCCCTGCAGTTCAGCGCAATTTTCGCGCCTGGTTCGATTCCCGGCAGCTCCACAGGAGAAAGCGCTGGCCAGGGCGAAAGCCTTGGCCAGCGCTTCTTTCGTCAATATCTCGTCGACATCGCTCGCCCACGCTCGCGTCGTGGCGCGGCACGGCACGTAAATTACCGCTGCCGCGCCGGTCTAAGGCGACAAGCCCGTACCGGCTGGCGCCACGGCCGTCGAAAGCTCCGCGGTCAAGTGTGTGGCGGCGCCGGTGCGCCAATTGAGCTCACCGACGAAACGGGCCGTCGATAGTCGTGGCCGTCGGGCAACACCACCACCGAAGGCACTCTGCGGCAGGCGACCACCGCCTCGCGGAACCCACGCATCGGCACCGCAGGCCTCACATGTTTGCGTCTATAAGCACCGGGTCCGCGAAGTGACCAGTTTGAAAATCACCAACAGCAGCACCGCGCCGACCAGCGCTCCCAAGAACGCGTGCTGTATCGGCGGGTGGATATCGAAGTGGTGCGGCGGGAACACGACGCTGCCCAGCGTGCCGCCGACATAAGCGCCAACAATGCCGAGCACTGCTGTTGCGATCCAACCCATGGGCTGTCTGCCCGGCACGACAGCTCGTGCGATCAGACCTACGACAAGACCGAGAATGATCATCCAAACGATATGTAGGACCACGACGAGTCTCCTCCTGATAGCGAACGACGGCAAAACCGCCCGGAGTCCACGGCTGCCGGCAGTCTCGGATACCGCGTCAGCGCAATTCCAAACCTGAAGGGTGCAATGTCGCGCCAACGATCACGCGTGAACGCTGCGGTTGAGATCCATCGACTGGTCGTGGACCGGTTCGGTGGGGCGCTGCGTATCGGTATAGGGATCAACACCGGTGTGGTGATCGCCGGGACGATCGGTGGGGGAGGCAAGCTGGAGTTCACTCTGATTGGTGACACCGTCAACGTTGCGGCCCGCGTCGAGCAGCTCACCAAAACAACCGGCGACGCGATCCTTCTAACCCAGCAGTGCGTCGACGCCCTGATTTCTCGACCGATCGAACTTGTCGAGCGGGGTTCTCAGTAAATGTTCAGTCGAGCGACGGAACACTGTCTGATGACCGTCGTTGTGGATCAACGGCGGTTCGCCAGCTCATAGCTATCAATCCACGGGAGCGACAGGCCATGTCCGATGAATGACGTTACGAAACAGGCACTGAGCAAGGTGCCGGCAGTCACCCTGGGCTTTTGGGTCATCAAGATATTGGCGACGACGCTCGGCGAGACGGGTGGCGACACCGTGACGATGACGCTCGACTGGGGCTATCTCGCCGGCGTCACGCTTTTCGGAGGCGTGCTGGTGGCGCTCGTTGTCGCGCAGATCTCCTCCAAGCGCTTTCATCGGATCCTCTACTGGTCGACGATCGTTGCCTCTACGACGTTCGGCACGACGTTGGCCGACTTCGCCGACCGATCGCTCGGTATCGGCTATACGGGTGGATCGGTTCTGCTGCTGTCTTGTCTGTTGGCTACCCTCGGGCTCTGGTATTGGTCGGAGGGAACGGTGTCGGTAAATACCGTCTCGACGCCGAAAGTCGAGGCGTTCTACTGGGCCACGATCACGTTTTCCCAGACTCTGGGCACCGCGCTCGGCGATTGGCTCGCTGACACTCGCGGATTTGGCTACGAACGCGGCGCGCTGGTATTCACCGCGGCTCTCATAGTGGTCGTAGCCTTGTATTACTGGACCGCCGTGTCGCGTGTCACCTTGTTCTGGGTTGCGTTCATCCTGACGCGGCCTCTGGGCGCAACCGTGGGGGACTTCATTGATAAGCCAGTCGCCGACGGCGGCCTAGCCTTGAGCCGCCCGCTGGCCTCGGCGGTCATCACGGCCATAATCGTCGCGATGCTCGTTATCTTGCCGCAACGTCCGGGACGTCACCCCGGCCCGAAAAGTCGTACCGCGGCAGGAGCGCAATCGATTGGTGCCGGCGATGGTCAGCCGGCCCCGGGCCGGGGGAACCTAAACCCATAGCTTCATCGCCTTGGCCATGGCTACGTCCTGCAAGCCACACCAACTCCAGCGGTCCGCTCTTGACGCCGTCAAGAGC
>NZ_JBAPMI010000237.1:0-2032 GCF_049278535.1 Mycobacterium sp.
GGCCGTTGCCGCCTGGCCCGAGCCGGGCGAGGCGGCAATGAAGCTGGTGCTGACTCGCGGCGCCCCGGACGCCGATACGCCCACGGGGATGCTGACCATCAGCCCGCTGCCGGAGGCCTACCCGCGCCAGCGCCGGGACGGCATCCGGGTCATCACGCTCTGCCGAGGCACGACGAGCGATGCCTTCGCCGACGCGCCGTGGCTGCTCGGCGGGGTGAAGACGCTGTCCTACGCGGTCAACATGGCCGCCGTGCGGGAGGCGCAGCGCCGTGGCGCCGACGATGTCATCTTCATCAGCACTGACGGCCGGGTGCTCGAATCGGCAGTCAGCTCGATCGTCTGGTGCACCGGCCGGACCCTGCACACGACTCCGGTCGGCGCGAGCGGGATCCTCGGCGGGACGACGCAGCAGTTGCTGTTCGACCGCGCCCCTGCGGCCGGCTGGCAGACGGCGGTAACCGACGCCGGCGTCGACGACCTCCACGCTGCCGACGCGCTCTGGTTGATCGCCAGTGTGCGCGGGCCGGCCGAGGTGGTCGAGCTCGACGGGAAGCGCCGCGTACGCGCACCCGGGACGCTTGACGAGGTCCGCCGGCTGTGCGGTTTCGCTCGCTGACGAAACACGTTGCCGCGCGGTGATCTGCGTCGTACGGTTGCAGCACACGGAAAGGAGGTGGTCCAGAGTTGAGTATGCCTAGGACACGTGAGGTGGCTGCCCGCTAGCCGCTGTGTAAGCAACGGACCTGCAGGGCCAATGCCCGCGTCGTGCTTTTCGCGGCGGCGAGTAATACCTGGCAGCTACCCGGCCCCCGAGTCGTCGGCCCGTCCAGCCGACCCGCCACGGCGGACAAGACTCGGGGGCCGACCTAATTTTGCGCTCAAAGCGTCTCTCTGTCCCCACCGCTCGCTGGCGCTCGGGTGGGTCCATCGATCCGCACAATGGCTTCGCCTTGTGAGCGCGGCTCTTCGCGCGAGCGCTCATCGCGTTCTTGGTCGCCTTCGCCCACCCCGTGGTCCGGCCAGTTCTCAGGGTCGCCTTCAGGGTCTCGCCTGATGCGCTGATCGTTTTCGGCGACCACCATCAACCGCATGATCCAGGCGCGTGGGCTGACTAAGCGGTACGGAAGCACTCTGGCTGTCTCTGACCTCTCTTTCGATGTGTTGCCGGGACGGGTGACCGGGTTTCTTGGGCCGAACGGGTCAGGCAAGTCGACGACGATGCGGATGATCCTCGGGCTGGACCGGCCTACGGACGGCACCGTCACAGTCCTTGGCCGGCCGTACCGTGAGCATGTGCGGCCGCTGCACGAAGTCGGCGCGGTCCTCGAATCGCGTTCTGTCCACGGTGGGCGCAGCGCATACAACCACCTGCTGTGCCTGGCCCAGAGCAACGGCATCGGCCGGGCCCGGGTCGCGCACGTCCTCGACCTGGTCGGGCTGAGCGACGTCGCGCACAAGCGAGCCCGCACCTTCTCACTCGGCATGAGCCAGCGGCTCGGGCTGGCCGCAGCGCTGCTCGGCGATCCCGAAGTGGTGCTGTGCGACGAGCCGGTGAACGGCCTGGACCCGGAAGGCATCCGCTGGATCCGGACCATGCTGCGCGGGTTGGCGGCCGAGGGCCGCACCGTGTTCGTGTCCAGCCACCTGATGAGTGAAATGGCGTTGACCGCCGATCACGTCATCGTCGTGGGACGCGGCCGGCTGCTGGCTGACGCGAGCGTGGAGGAGTTGCTTACCGACAGCGCGCGCAGCTTCGTGCTCGTCCGCAGCCCGGACGCCGAGGCGCTCGAACCACTTCTCATGCGGGCCGGCGCGACGGCCCGGCCGCACGCGGATGGCGGTCTGGAGGTGCTCGGACTGAACTGCGACGAGATCGGCGACCTCGCTGCCGAGCACGCGATCAGGCTGCACGAGCTGACACCGCGGCAGGCGTCACTGGAAGCGGCGTTCCTCGAACTCACCCACGACAGCGTCGACTTCCGGGTGGAGGAAGCATCATGAGTACCGCCACCGTCGCCCCCCAGCATTCGAC